>DATNKF010000173.1:0-2555 GCA_035603555.1 Allostellaceae bacterium | reverse complement strand
ATGGTACGGCTATATCACGGTATTGCCGGCGCTGATCCTGGCGGGGCTGATGATGGGGGCGCTCGGGCTGCTCCTTTCCTCGGCGATCCGGCAGCTCGAGAATTTCGCCAGCGTGATGAACTTCGTCATCTTTCCGATGTTCTTTGCGTCCTCGGCACTCTACCCGCTGTGGCGCGTCAAGGAGGGGAGCCTGTGGGTCTACTATGTCTGTGAGGCCAATCCCTTCACTCATGCGGTCGAGCTGATCCGCTTTGCGCTCTACGGCCGGCTCGAACCGATCGCGGCCGTCGTCTTGGTGGCGACGACAGCGATCTTCCTGACGCTCGCGGTTTACGGATACGATCCCGCCAAGGGGCTGATGCAGCGCCGCGCCGCGGAGTGAGCCTGGCGTTGTGGCCCAGGCTATGCCTTGGGGTGCTGGCGGTGGCACTGGTCGCGGCGGCGGCGCCGCGATCGGAAGATCCGGACTGGCCATGCCCGCAACGGCTGGTCCCGCGGCTGACCGCGGGGGCCTATTGGAGCGGACCACTGGACGAGCCGGGGGATTGGCAGGCCGATCCCGAGGTCGCGGCACTCGTCCGTCGGATCGCCCCGCGCCGCGTCTCGACGCAGGCCGGACTGGCCGAGATCGAGGCCTTTGCGAAGACGGCCACCCTCGATCGTCCGCGCCGTCTGGCACTCGTCTTCCGTGGGCTGCTCGAAGAGACCAACCGGGAGCGCACCGAGCTGATCGGCCAGCTGACTCAGATGGGGAGGCGCCAGCGCGAGCTCGCTGAGCTCGTCGGCAGGCTCGCCGACGAGCTCAGATCGGTCCCGCCCGATACGACGGGTCAAGCTGCCGAAAAACGCGTCGACCTGCAGCAGCGCCACGACTTCACCGCGCGCAATTTCGCGGAGATCCAGCGCACGATCGGCTACGCCTGCGAGGCGCCGGTGGCGCTCGATGCCCGTCTCGGCGCCTGGGCGCGGGCGTTGCAGACGGCCGCCCTGGAGTGACAATCGGGGTCGACTTCGCAGTCACGGCCCCGAGACCGGCTCGGCATTCTCGGTCGGCAACATCGCGGCTTCCCAGGCGTCGATGCCGTCACGATACCAATAGAGCTGCGTGTATCCCCAGCTCGCGGCCCGTTTGGTGGCATTCCAGCTCATCCAGCAATCGGCGAGGCAATAGAAGACGATCGGCCGGTCGCGGACGCCTTTGACGGCGGTTTCGAGATGGGCGTGAAAATAGGTTTCGAGCTCAGGACTGAGGGCGCCGCGGCCCACATCCGGCAGCCACAGGCTCCCCGGGATATTGCGGCGCGGCACCGGCATCCATAATGCCTGCGGCGGCAAATTCTCGGGCCGCCGCGGTGCCGGGAGGACATCGACCCAGATGGCACCGCCGGCCTGCCACAATTTGTAGGCAGCCTGGGTATCGATGACGACACCGCCCGGAACCGTTTCCGGCGTCGGCGCACGATAATCGTCCAGCCGATAGCCTTCGGGCTCGAGCGTCTGGGCACGAGCGCTGATTTCGCCGATCACGACCAAACCGAGGGCCAGGCGCCGGGCCGCCCTCCTAACCGACATGTGCCACCCCACTCAGGGCGAGATGAGCTCGCCTTGCTCGTTGAGCAGCGGGACGCCGTAGTCGCGCAGGATCGCCGCAATCTCGCCTTGGCGCTTGAGGATCGCGGCATTGACGCGCCGCCGCCATTCGGGCTCGTTGGCGCGAACTCCCATCGCGATATGATACTCCATGCGCGCGGCCCCCGGCTCGCTCGGCAACGGCACGAGAGTGATCGGCAGATCGTCTCGCTTGCGGTAATAGCCGGCGATCGGTCCCCACAGAAAGCCGACATCGATCGTGCCGGCGACGATGTCCTGAACCATCTCATGCGTGGGCGATTCAAATCGCGTGTCGACGGTCAGCGGGTAGGGCTTGGTGTGGGCCATCAGATCATGCCGGGCGAGCAGATCAGCGGGCGGCGTGCCCGCGACAACCCCGAGGCGCAAACCCACAAGCCGCGGATCTTGCACGCCTCCGATCCCGAGCCCTTTGTCCGAGCGATAGAGCATTACGTAGGTCGTGAAGTAATAGGGATTGGTCGTCTGCATGATGTCGTCGCCGGCGACGGCGCCCATTACCAGATCGCAGAGATGGGCACGCAGCGTGTTACGAACAAAACCGATCACTTGTGGGGCCCATGCATAATCTGTTTTAAGCTGGAGTTCTGTTCCTATGACCTCCGCGATCTTGTTCTCGAAGCCTTCTTTCTTTTCGTCGGAAAAGGGTAGGTTGTGCGGGTCGGCGCAGACCCTGAGCGTGCTGCGATCGACGATCTCCTGTGCCCCGGCAGGTGGTCCGCCGAGCGCGACGAAGAAGAGCGGCAACCCTCGTAAAAGGTTTCGCCGCATATCCGGCTCCTAGTCGCCGATCCGCGGCGGCCGCCCGCGGCCCAGAACCCCGTCCGCGCGCGCCTTCAGATAGGCCCAGATGTTGTCGAGATAGGTGATGACATCCTCGACCTCGCCAAAGGGCGGCATGACGCTTGTGGTGGCCGCGTTGATGT
>DATNKF010000172.1:0-2878 GCA_035603555.1 Allostellaceae bacterium | reverse complement strand
CGGATATCGCTCTCGCAGCTGATCAACGGAATGGAAAGGTTTTAATCGTCGCAGAAATGGCGCCGCCGATGATATTTATGCAGATTCCGACGAAGTCGCCCGCTGATTCCGAGATGATGTCGCCCGGCGATACGAGATGATGTCGCCTGGCTGGCGGGCGCCCTGCTGGCAGTAGATTTTTGGCAAGTTGCAGGCTGGTGGTCAATCCTTTGGGATCGGTCTAGAGCGTCGGCGTCTCAGGCTCTCGCCGGCGAGATCGATGCGATGGGCATTGTGAACGAGGCGGTCGAGGATGGCGTCGGCATAAGTCGGGTCGCCGATGAAAGCGTGCCATTTGTCGACGGGGATCTGGCTGGTGAGGATGGTCGAGCGGCGTCCATAGCGTTCCTCGAGGATTTCGTAGAGGTCACGGCGGGCACCTCCGTCGAGCGGTTCGAGGCCCCAATCGTCGAGGATGAGGAGCTGAACGCCGGTGAGGCTGCGCAGGATGCGGGCATAGCGGCCGTCACCGCGGGCGAGCGCGAGTTCGGGGAAGAGCTTGGGAACCCGCTGATAGAGAACAGAGCGGTTGTCGCGGCAAGCCTTGTGACCGAGGGCACAGGCAAGCCAACTTTTGCCGACCCCGGTGGGCCCGCACAGGATCAGATTGTCGTGCACGTCGATCCACTCACCATTGGTGAGCTTGTGGAATAGAGCGCGGTCGAGGCCGCGTGGGGCTCGGTAATCGACGTCCTCGACGCTGGCCTGCTGGCGCAGTCTGGCATAGCGCAGCCGGGCGGCAAGCCGCTTGTCGCGGCGATGGGTGGGCTCGCGATCGAGCAAGATGCCGAGCCAGTCGGCATGAGTGAGCGCGGCGGTTTCGTCGGAGGCTTCGAACTCGGCAAACGCCTGGGCCATGCCGGACAGGCCAAGCTGGCCCAACTGGTCGAGCATTGGATGGATAAGCACTGCTTTCTCCTCAGTGGTAGTAGCGCGGTCCGCGGATATTGGGGTGGAGGATCGGCACGCCATTGACGGGCGCCCGTTGCGCAGCCTGGCGATCGAGCTTGTTGTCGAGGATGGAGCGCACCGAACCGTAGGTCAGGGTGCCGATCTCGATTGCCCGCGTGGCGGCGGCTTCCAGGCGATCGGCGCCGAATGGCCGTACCAGCCGCACGATGCCGAGGCAGGCTCGGAAGCCTTGTTCGGGATGGGGCCGGCGCTCCAGGATCAGCTCGCATAGCGCGGCGGTGGCTGGTCCGATCGAACCAGCCTCGCGGCGAATGCGCTCGACCGTCCAGTCGGCGTAACGCCGGTGGCTCGACGGCATGTGCTCGGACACCGTGGTGTGCCGATGGTTGCCGCTGGCACGCAGATGAGCAGCGATCCGCTCGCCCTTCAGAAAGATCTCAACAGCGCGCGGCGTCAGCCGCACCTCGACCTCGCTGCGGGCAAAGCGGTAGGGGACGCTGTAGAAATGGCCCTCGAGCTCGACATGGTAATCGACGCCGACCCGGCGAACGCGCCATTCGGCAAAGCAATAGGGCTGCGCCGGCAACGACTTGAGGTTGGGCCGGTCGAGCTCTTCGAACAGCGCCCGGCGGGTGACACCGAGGCGCCGGATCGGACGCTGATCGTTGAGCTGCCGCAACAACTCGCCGATCGCGGTATTGAGTTCAGCCAAACTGTAGAAGCGGCGGTGGCGCAGGCGGCCAAGCAACCATCGCTCGATGATCAGCACCGCGACTTCGACTTTCGCCTTGTCGCGCGGCCGGCGCGGCCGGGCTGGCAGGATCGCGGTATCGTAGTGGGTCGCCATCTCGGCGTAGGTTCGATTGACCTGCGGTTCGTAGAGACAGGCCTTGATGACGGCCACCTTGGTGTTATCCGGCACCAGCAGGTTGGGCACGCCGCCGATTGCCACGAAGGCTCGGGTGTGGGCGCCGATCCAATCCGCCAGCGCCTGGGTCCAGCCCGCCTCGGCATAGGTGAAGTTGGAGGCGCCCAGGACGGCGACGAAAATCTGCGCCGGACGGACCTGGCCGGTGAGCCGGTCGACGATCACCGGCACCGTGTCGCCGGCGTAATCGACAAACAGCTTGTCGCCGCCGATGTGGGCTTGCCGCATCGTGACCGACAATCGTGATGCCCAGCTGCGATACAGCTCGCAGAAGCGCGAATAGCGATACCCCTCCGGATAGCGCTCGATGTACTCGTCCCACAGCATCGTCAGGGTGACGTGCTTGCGCTTGAGCTCGCGGTGAATCTCAGCCCAATCGGGCTCGACATGACGCCGATGGCCTTGCTTCGTGCCGGCGGCCGCGAACAGCGCCGCCTCCAGCGCGGTGTCGGTCATCTCCGCCGGCAATGGCCAGCTCAACCCGGCACTCGCCAGCCTTTTCAACGTCAACCGGACAGTCGACGGCGCAACACCTACTCGGCGAGCAATCTCGTTGAGCTGGACCCCGGCGGTCCTCAAACGAAGCACTTCGCGCACCTGGCGCATCGTTGTCCTCTCTGCTGGCATCCGCTCCCCCGTGCAAAAGCCAAAGGAGCGGACCCTAATCGGGCCAGCAGAGGCGCCGCTTAACCGAGCGACATCATCCCGGAATCGCGGGCGAAATCATCTCGGAACGCCGAGCGAGATCAAATCGGAATGGTGGGCGACATCATCGCGGATTCGCGGGCGACTTCCCCCGGAATCCGCACGGGATTTCCTACGCGCTCGCCGAGGCGATGGACGAAGGGCATTGCGGCCTTCCGGTCGAAGAGCTGGTTCCCCTCACCGAAAAGCTGCTCGAAATACCTGCCGAATTGGTCGAGACAGCAATGCGCCTTGAGCTCGAGGGCGGTGCCGTCATCGCCGACGATCTCGAAGGCCGCCGCTGCGTCTTCCTTG
>DATNKF010000171.1:0-4434 GCA_035603555.1 Allostellaceae bacterium | reverse complement strand
CAGGTAAGCGAGCCAGGCCGCCATCACCAGATAGTCAGCGGCAATCTCGAGGCGTAGGGAGCGCTGGCGGGCAATGAAGGCGAGGTATTGGTCGGCGAGTGCGAGGATCGAGATCCTGCCGAGATCGACCTTCTGCTCGCGGGCCAGTGTCAACAGCAGATCGATCGGCCCCTCATACCCGTCGAGATCCAGCACCAGCTGCTGGGGCGCCTCAGCGGGCTCCGGCCTTATGGCCGCCTTCATCAATCGTGCCCGGTGATCGTCAGCACGAACTGATAGAGAGCATCGGCCGGCCGTCCAATCAACCAGCCGAGAATATTGAGATTGATTCCGGTTTGTTCTCCGAGAAACGGAAGCACAAACAAAAACAGGAGCAGGATCAGCATCCCATAGCGCTCGAGCCGCGCCAGGGGGAAAGCAAGCGCATCAGGCAGCAATCCGACGGCCACCCTTCCTCCATCGAGCGGCGGCAATGGCAGCATGTTGAAGACGCACAGAACCACGTTGATCACAATCGAGTTGACGAGATTGTAGTCGAGCCACACTGCAGCTGTCGCTGGCACCAAGCCCAGCCGATCAGCAAACAGCGACGAGACGAGCGCCAGCAGGATGTTTGTGCCGGGTCCGGCGAGAGCCACCCAGACCATATCGCGCCGAGGACGGTTCAAGCGCCCGAAGTTGACCGGCACGGGCTTCGCGTAGCCGAACAGAAACCGCGAACCCGAAAGGAGGAGCACGGCGGGCAAAATGATCGTCCCGATAGGGTCGATATGCCGGAACGGATTGAAGCTGACCCGGCCTGCCCGCCAGGCGGTGTCGTCGCCGAGGTGATAGGCGACAAAGCCATGCGCGGCCTCGTGAAGGGTCACAGCGAGCACGACGGGTACGACCCAGGTGCTTACCTCATAAAGGTTCATCGATTGGCGCCCACCTGACCTCAGTAGCCCGCCCACAGCGCATCGAACTGCGCTTCGGCCTCACCTCGGTCGAATTCGAGGAATGCCGAGTGACGACGTACTCCTTCGGCTTGCGCGAGGCGTGCTGCCGCGCGGGCAGAGATCGGCCCCGTCGCGGCGGCGATCGCCTCCATCTCGCGGGGGTCGCCATTGCAGTGCAGCACGAGATCGCAGCCGGCGGCGAGCGCACGCGCCGCTCGCTCAGCGACCTCCCCGCCGAGCGCCTGCATCGAAAGATCGTCGGAGACGAGGACGCCATTGAAGCCGATCTCGCCACGGATCGCTTGTGAAATTACGTGTTCCGACAATGTTGCCGGTGCTGTCGGGTCGATTGCCATGTAGACGATATGGGCAGTCATCGCCCAGGGCATAGTTGCGAGGGCGCGAAACGGCGCAAAATCGGTATGCGACAGTTCGTCAGCCCCGGTCTCGACCACCGGGCAGGCGTGATGGCTGTCGACCCGAGCGCGGCCATGGCCGGGAATATGCTTGATGACGGGCAGCACCCCGCCCTCGAGCAGCCCCTCGCACACCGCCCGGCCGAGGCTGGCGACGCGGCTCGGCTCATTCCCATAGGCTCGGTCGCCGATCACCCGATCCGCGCCGGTGACCGGAAGATCGAGCACCGGCAAACAATTGACGGTGATCCCAAGACCGCGGAGATCATCGGCGATCAGCCGTGCGCCGAGCCGGGCGGCTGCCGCGGCCTGCGGGTCCGGCAATGACCCGAGGCGGCCGGCCGAGGGATAGCGACGCCAATGCGGCGGGCCGAGGCGCGCCACGCGTCCGCCCTCCTGATCGATCAGGATCGGCGCGTCATCGCGGCCGATCGCCTGACGCAGCGAGGCGACCAGATTGCGGACCTGTGCGGGGTCGCGGCAGTTGCGGCGGAAAAGGATGAAGTCAAGCGGATCAGCGGCGCCAAAGAAGCGGCGCTCCTCGGGGTTGAGCTCCTCCCCGGTGCAGCCCAGAATGACCGCGCGCGGCGCTTTCCCCGGAGCACCGCTCACCTCACCGGGCAACGATGCACCCGACACTGCGCTGCTTCAGCTCGCTGCAGATCCGCTCGGCCGTAGCCTGGTCCGCGACGGGTCCGGTCAAGATGCGGTAGTAGATTCCTTTGTCGCCCAGATCGGCGCGGATCGGCGTCACCGAAAGGGTGCCGAGAAGGTCGGCGTTCTTCCGTTTGATCCGCTCCCATTCCTGACGCGCATCATCCTCGCTGCGCACCGAGCCGAGCTGCAGCCGCGTTCCGGCCACCCCCGCGGTCACCATCTTTGGCGGCCCCGGCTGAGCCTGAGGAGGCTTGCCCGGCGACGCAGCCGCCGTTTGTTGTGTGCGAGTGCTGGCGGGTGGGGCCGCCAGCGGCGGGCTTCCCGGCGCGCTAGACGCGGGTGCCGTGGCCGCGGCTGGCGGTTGCTCGGTTTGCGATGAGGGGTTCGGCGGCGGCATCGGGCGGGGCAGCGGCTTCTCGGGCGGCGGCAGCAAATGCTCGACCACGGGGCGCGTCGGATTGTAGATGAGCTTGTCCCGATCGGGGATCTCCATGCCGCCCGGGCGCTCGGGCTTCACTTTTGTCGGACGTTCGTCGGCGCGGATCAGCGGTACGCTTCCGCTCGTGACATCGCCGCCGCCGGCGTGCCGTGTGCCCTGGACGTAGGCGAACCAAAGACCGCCCCCGAACAACCCCATAACGAGCAGAGCCAGTGCGGTTGCCAGCACGCGGCGAGGGCGAGGCTGAGGTTCCCCATCGCGGGTATCGGCGAAGAGCTCGGGCCGGCGATCGGGGTCGATCGGTCCGAGATGATAGGTCATAGGCTACATCTCCTGCACCGGCTCCACGCCGATGACGGCAAGACCCGAGGCAATGACGATCGCCACCCCCCGCACCAGCGCAAGGCGCGCACGGGTCAGCGAGGGATCACCAGCAAGGATAAAGCGCAACGCCGCCTCATCCTTGCCCTTGTTCCACAAGGTGTGAAACGACGCGGCCAGGTCCTGGAGATAAAACGCAATCCGGTGTGGCTCGTGCGCATCGGCCGCACTCTCAACTACGCGAGGCCAGCCGGCGAGCTCGCGAATCAGCGCGAGCTCCGCTGGGTCGGAGATCCGGTCGAGTGGCGCTTCGGCCAAGGCCGCGTCCGACAAATCGGCGGCGGGAAACTGCTCGGCCGCGTGGCGCATGACCGAGGCGGCGCGCGCATGGGCATACTGCACGTAGAAGACCGGGTTGTCCTTTGACTGCTCGGTGACCTTCGCGAAGTCGAACTCCAAGGTCTGGTCATTCCTGCGCGTCAGCATAATAAAACGAAAGACGTCCTTGCCGACTTCCTCGATCACTTCGCGCAAAGCGACAAAAGTCCCGGCGCGTTTCGACATGCGCACGAGCGAGCCTTTGTCGAAAAGCTGGACGAGCTGGCAGAGCTTGACGTCGAGGGAAGCAGCACCATCGGTCACCCCCTGCACCGCGGCCTGCATTCGCTTGACGTAGCCCCCGTGATCGGCGCCCCAGACATCGATCAGATTGCTGAAGCCGCGGCGGTACTTGTCGCGGTGGTAGGCAATATCGGCGGCGAAATAGGTCCACGACCCATCCGACTTTTTGAGCGGCCGGTCGACATCGTCGCCGAATCGGGTGGCGCGAAACAATGTCTGCGCCCGCGGCTCCCAATCGTCGGGCAGCTTGCCTTTGGGGGCCTCCAGCACGCCGACATAGATGAGCCCCCGCTGCTCCAGCTCCGTCAGACACTCGCCGACCCCGCCTTCATCGACCAGCTCGCGCTCGGAGACGAACACATCATGGTCGATACCGAGCAAGGCGAGGTCGGCCCGAATCAGCGCCATCATCTGCGCGACGGCAAATTCGCGGACCGGCCGGAGCCATTCCGCTTCGGGCCGACCGAGCCATTGCCGCCCGTCCCGTTCGGCCAGCGCACGCCCCGTCTCGATGAGGTAGTCGCCCGGATAATACCCCTCCGGGATGGCTCCGACTGCCTCACCGAGCGCCTCGCGGTAGCGCAGGTAGGTCGACCGCGCCAGGATGTCCACCTGAGCGCCGGCATCGTTGACGTAGTACTCGCGCGATACTCGGAAGCCGGCCTTGGACAGCAGTCCCGCCAGCGCATCGCCGACCACGGCACCCCGGCCGTGGGCGACATGCAGCGGTCCGGTCGGATTGGCCGAAACGAACTCGACATTAACCGGCTCGCCAGCGCCGGTTGTCGAATCGCCAAAGGCGGTGCCGGCACGCAGGATCGCGCGCAGCTGGGCGTGCCAGACCGCGGGTGCCAGCTTGATATTGATGACCCCCGGTCTCGCCGCGGCGGCCGTGAAGCCGGAGCCGCGGTAGTCGCCGCTGACGAACTCGCGCCCCGCCAGCGCCGCTGCGATCCGCGCGGCCAGCGCCATCGGCTCTTCTTTGAGGGCTCGCGCGAGCCCCATCGCGGCGTTGGTCGCGAGGTCGCCATGCGCCAGGTCA
>DATNKF010000170.1:0-2482 GCA_035603555.1 Allostellaceae bacterium | reverse complement strand
GCCGGGCCACATGAACGTGCTCTTGGCCGAGGCCAATGTCCCCTATGACGAGGTCTTCGAACTCGATGAGATCAACCGCGACTTCGCCTCGACCGATGTCGCCTTTGTCATCGGCGCCAACGACGTGACCAACCCGGCGGCAAAGGATCCGTCGTCGCCGATCTATGGCATGCCGATCCTCGAGGTCGAGCGCGCCAAGACCGTGCTATTCGTCAAGCGCTCGATGGCCTCGGGCTACGCCGGCGTCGACAACGAGCTGTTCTATCGCGACAACACGATGATGCTGTTCGGCGACGCCAAAAAGATGTGCGAAGACATCGTCAAGGCGCTCGAGTGACGCCATCCAACCAAGTTGCTAATTTCGCCGCGGTGGCTCTATCGGCATAGTCGCGATCTCTGTCCAGGCGACCGGAGCACCGGCTTTTGCGGCAGCTTCTTCCGGCGGCAGGCCCGGGTCCCAATGCACCGCGAGAAAGCGCCGCCCGGTCACGCCGCCGGCCGCGTCAGAAACCAACCAGTTGAGCGGCGGCGCCATCACCGCAGGCTGGATCATCTCCGCGCGGTGGTAGCCGGCCTCGAGCGGCACCATACCAGTATTGGTGACCCCGCCCGGCACCAGCACGTTGACGGTCACGCCGGTGCCGGCGAGGTCCTTCGCCATGATCGCCGAAAAGGCTTCCAATGCCGCCTTGGATGGGCCGTAGGTCGGCGCGCCCTCGCGGATCATTGTGCCGAGGCTCGTCGTAACATTGACGATGCGGCCCCATTTCTGGCGCCTCATGTCGTGGACAAGGGCGCGCGACAGCGCCATCGGCGCGTTGTTGTGAATGGCGACGAAGAGCTTCCACTGCTCGGGGGTCACCTCCCAGAACTTGATCGGGCGCTGCCGGTTGTCGCTGCGGATCGTCGCTTGGCCGACCCCGGCATTGTTGACGAGAATGTCGATCGCCCCGAAATGGCCGCGCGCCTTGGACACGATCTCATCGATCGACTCGTCGCGGGCAAGGTCGGCCTCGATTGTCATGAAATTGGCGCCTTGCTGCCGCTCCTGCACTGTCTGGGCGAGCTCGGCGAGACCTTGGGCGGTGCGGTCGACCGCCGCGATCTTGAGCCCCTTGCCGAGCAGGCCGAGCACCAGCTCCCGGCCGATGCCGCCGGCAGCACCAGTCACGATCGCCGTGCGCTGCTGTTCGCTCATCGTCTCCTCCCTTCGCTTTATAGCACGACGTTGCTGCATAGGGCCCTTCGGCGCAAGGCGATTGCACCGTGTGGCGGAAAGGCCGGGCCGAGCAAAGGCGAGATCGACGCGAACGACCTCCTCGTTGCTGCTTGCCGGTCGATGTCCACGCAGTCCAATGATTTGCTTGCAAACGGGATAGCCGCGATCGAATTTCCTGGTGGGACGCTCCGATCAGACCAAAATCGTCCTTGATCCCTCCGGTATCTGGCAAATGCTGATATGATGACCCACCCACGAACCGGGAGGTTGACATGCCGACCCTGCGCGCAAGCTGCCTGTGCGGCGGCGTAAAGTTCGAGATCAGCGGCCCGCTGAGCCCGCCGAGCAATTGCCACTGCTCGATGTGCCGCAAACAGCAGGGCGCAGCGTTTCGAAGCCGCGCGCGAGTCCGCCAATCTGACCTGAAGTGGGTTCAGGGTGAAGATCTGGTCAGCTTCTATGAGTCGACCCCCGGCACCTTCCGCGGGTTTTGCACCGTCTGCGGGTCGCCAATCGTCAACAAATTTGATGCGCGGTCGAAATCGGCGGCGTACAGGCCGGCAGCGGTTTCCGAATACGGCATTGCGCTGGCTACGCTCGACGACGATCCGGGCGTCCGACCCTTGGCTCACATATTCGTAGCGAGCAAGGCGCCCTGGTTCGAGATCACCGACGATCTACCGCAGTTCGAGACGGTTCCGCCCCCGCGCTAGAACCGCGGAGGTCAGGCTTTCACAGCAGGCTCCCGCCGTCGACGGGGATGATCGTTCCGTTGACAAAGCTCATCGTCGTCGCAAGCCCGAGGATCACCGCCGCCACCTCTTCGGGCTGGCCGATCCGCTTGAGTGGGTTGCTGGCGATCCTTTGAGCGCGCTGCTCCGGGGTCCACATCTGGGTCATCGGCGTCTCCATCAGGCTCGGGGCGACGGCGACGACCCGGATCTTGGGCGCCAATGCCCGCGCCAGCGACATCGTCATCGCGTGAACCCCGGCCTTGGCGGCGGCATAGGCGATGTTGCTGCCACCACCGCGCACACCTGCCACCGAGCCGACATTGACGACGAGGCCGTGCCCGCTCGCCTCGAGCAACGGCCGGCAGGCGCGCACCATGGCGAAGGGGCCGCGCAGATTCACCGCCAGCACGATGTCGAAGAAATCGTCGTCAAGAGCGCGTAGATCGGCATGCGGGATTACGCGCGTGCTGCCGGCATTGTTGACCAGGATGTCGAGCCGGCCCTCGGTGGTACCGATCGCGGTGGCGAG
>DATNKF010000169.1:0-11504 GCA_035603555.1 Allostellaceae bacterium | reverse complement strand
CAGGCCACCGATGACATCGCCGGGATCGCCGCCAGCCAGCGCTCGACACGCTCTCGGCCTCCGGAATTCAGGGGCCCGATGCCACCGTATTCTCACCTGCGACGATAGCGGGGACGGGGCGCAAAGCGGTCCGCGCGAGGCTTGAGAATTTCTTCGTTTTGATCGAAGGATCGCTCGGTCAAGTCCAGTGGAGAGGCGCATGCGCATCGCGGTGGTCGGCACGGGCGGCATTGGCGGACCCTATGGCGCCTCGCTCGCCGCGGCCGGGGCGGACGTCACCTTCATCGCGCGCGGTGCGCACCTTGCGGCAATCCGCGAGAACGGGCTGCGCGTCGAGGGGGATCGTGGAGAGATCCACATCTGCCCGGCGCAGGCCACCGATGACATCGCCGGGATCGGTGCCGTCGATTTCGTGCTGTTCTGCGTCAAGCTGTGGGACGTCGAAGCGGCCGGCGCGCCGCTCCGCGCCATCCTCGGACCGGAGACCGCGGTCGTCCCGTTGCAGAATGGCGTCGACGCGGCCGAACGGCTGATCCCGATCCTCGGACCCGAGGCGGTGATGGGCGGCACCGCCTTTGTCACTGGCAACGTTGCTGCCCCCGGCGTGATCCGTCAGACCGGCACCTATCAGCGGATGACCTTTGGCGAGCTTGATGGTCGGCGCAGCGAGCGCGGCCAGCGTCTGGGTGAGATGTGTGAAGCGGCCGGTTTCGAGGGGGTGCTCAGCTCGGACATCCAAGTCCCGATCTGGGAAAAGTTCATCCTGTTGGTGCCGCTCAGCGGGCTCAATGCGCTGACCCGCGTGCCGCTCGGCAAGTGGCGCGACGACCCCGATCTTCTTGCCCTCTACGAGGCCGCCTTGCGCGAAACCGTCGCAGTGGGTGTGGCCGAGGGCGTGAGACTGCCGCCCGACAGCGTCGAGAAGGGCATGGCAATGATGCGATCTATGCCGCCCTACCACATGACATCGATGGGGAACGACTTGCTCCGCGGCAACCGGCTCGAGCTGCCCTGGTTCGCCGGCAAGGTCGTCGAGCTCGGCCGCCGCCACGGCATCCCGACCCCGGTCAACGGCTTTATCTATGCCGCGCTCAAGCCGCATGTGAACGGGGTCCCGGCATAGCGCGAGGTTGCGCAGGCGGGATGCCTTTGGCCCCCGTGGATCTTGGGTTGTGTCCATGCTTCGCCCGAGGCTGCGTTGACAGGTTTCGGGGGCGTTACTATGGTGCGCGCGCGTTTCGGCCATTCTACCGCTGGTACAGGTGTCGGTCATTGCGTTCGTCAGAATGAGCGAGGGCAGGCCACCCGATCCTCTGGGGCGACTTGGCAAAGAGATCGAGAGGGCGCAGGCGCAGCGTGTCCGCAAGGAACCGATAGCGGGCGACCGCTCGGCGCTGCAAGCGGGGCTTGGCGTCGGCCTGCGCATCGGCATTGAGCTCGTCGTTGCGGTGGTCGTTGCGACGGGACTGGGCTGGGCGATCGATCGCTGGTTCGGCACGCGGCCATGGGGAATGATCGTGCTGTTCTTTCTGGGGGTCGCTGCCGGCATGCTGAACGTCTATCGCGCCGTCACCGGGGTAAGCGGGGCAGCAGGCTATCGCACACCCCCGGAGAGCGGCACCGGCTCACGACGATGGGACGACGAGGACTGCTGACTTGGCGATAGAGATCCACCCGCTCGAGCAATTTCAAATCGAGCGGCTCATTCCAATCCACATCGGCCGCCTCGACGTTTCGTACACCAATTCGGCCTTGCTGATGACGATCGTGGTGGTGCTGGTCACGGCACTCCTCGTCCTCGGCACACGCAAGCGCGCTCTCGTTCCCGGCCGGTGGCAGTCGCTCGCCGAGATGAGCTACGAGTTCGTCGCCGATATGATCGAGACCAATGTCGGGCACGGCGGTCGCGAATACTTCCCGTTTGTCTTTACGCTCTTCATGTTCATTCTGTTTGCCAACTTCTTGGGGATGATCCCGTACAGCTACACGGTTACGAGCCAGATCGTCGTCACCTTCGCGCTCGCGGCGGTCGTGTTCATCGGCGTGACGATCATCGGCATCGTCCGCCACGGCTTTCGTTTCCTGCGGCTGTTTGTGCCGCAAGGCGTGCCCGCGCTACTGCTCCTGCTGCTCGTGCCGATCGAGCTGTTGTCGTATTTCATTCGCCCGTTCACCTTGGCGATCCGGCTCTTCGCCAACATGCTGGCCGGGCACACGATGCTGGCTATTTTTGCCGGCTTCGCTGCGAGTATCGGCCTCCTCGGGATTCTGCCGATGGGTATCGATGTCCTGCTCGTGGCACTGGAAATCCTCGTCGCGGCGCTGCAGGCCTACGTGTTCGCCATCCTCACATGCCTCTATCTCAGCGACGCTATCCACCTCCACTGACGCCCCCTCCCCCTTACCTCTGAACTTACGGAAAACCAGATGGATCTCGCTTCCGCCAAAATGATCGGAGCCGGCCTTGCGTGCATTGCCCTCGTCGGGGCCGGTATCGGCATCGGCAACGTGTTCTCGGCGCTGATCAGCTCGGTTGCCCGCAACCCTGCGGCGCAAGGGCAGGTGCAGCCCTTTGCGTTTCTCGGCTTCGCACTGGCCGAGGCGACCGGCCTCTTCGGCCTCGCCATTGCCTTCCTGATCCTCTTCGTCTTCTGAGGACTCCTCGGAAATGGTCGTCGTGAGATCCGCTTATACCTCGTCATTCCCGCGAATGCGGGAACCCAGGGACGTCAATGAACTTGCGCGGCTGCTCCTGGACCCCCGCCTTCGCGGGGGTGACGATCACGGCTGAAGCTTGACGAGAAGGGCGATCGGCGATGCCGCAGCTCGATGTATCGACCTTCACGCCGCAGCTCGTGTGGCTGGCGATTTCTTTCATCGCGCTCTACCTGCTGATGTCGCGGCTGGCCCTCCCGCGGGTCGACGCGATCATCGAGGCGAGGCGCAAGCGGATGGATGACGACCTCGCCCGCGCAGCGGCGATAAAGGCCGAAGCTGAAGCGGTGATTGCCGCCTATCAGAGGACTTTGGCTGAGGCCCGGGCGCAGGCGCAGGCGGCGGTCAAGGAACGCACCGACCGGTTCGCTGCCGAAGCCGCCGAGCAGCAGCGGCAGCTCGCCGAAGCGCTTGCCGAGCAGACAAGGGCGGCCGAGCGGGAGATCGGGGCTGCGAAAGAGCGTGCTTTCGCCGAGATCCGCAATGTGGCTGTCGATGTCGCCCGCTCGGTTACCGAGAAGCTGACCGGTTCCGCCGCCGATGAGGCTACGCTGGCTCCGGCGGTCGACCGGGCGATGGCCGAGCGTGTGGGCTGATGATGCCGCTTCTTGAGGATCCGGAATTCTGGGTCGTCCTCGCGGTCTTGATTTTCGTCATCGGTGTCTGGAAGCCGGCGCGCCGGGCGATCCTCGGCGCGCTCGACGCCCGGGCTACGCGTATCCGTGACGAGCTTGCTGGGGCACAGCGCCTGCGCGAAGAAGCCGAGCGGGCGCTCGCCGCATACCAGCGACAGCAACAGGGGGCCGCGGCGGAGGCCGCGGCGATCCTCGCTCACGCAAGGGAGCAGGCGGAGCGGGTCGCGGCGCAAGCGGCGCGCAACCTCGAGGAGGTGTTGGCGCGGCGCCAACGCCTGGCGGAGGAGCGGATCGCGCAGGAGGAGGCAAAGGCTATCGCCGAAATCCGTGCTGTTACGGTGGATGTCGCGATTTCAGCTGCCCGCCAGGTCATCATCGCCGAACTCGACGAGAGGCGCGGTGCTGCATTAATCGACGCCGCGATCACCGCACTGCCGCAGCAACTGCAGCGCTAGAACCCTCACCCACCCAGCCCTGCGGGCTGGGTCCCCCCGAGCGCAGCGAGGCGCGTGATGGTACTAGGCACGTAGCGGCCGGAAGAATTCGCGTACCTCGCCGGCGAGTGCCTCGGGTTGTTCGAGGGCGGCGAAATGGCCGCCGCGCGGCATCACACTCCAGCGCCTGATGTCGCGATAAGTGCGCGCCGCCAGCGAGCGTGGCGGACGCAGGATCTCGCGCGGAAAGTCGGCGTATCCCGTCGGAACGTCGACCGTAGCTCCTTCGGGAATGGGCCACGGCCGGTGCATGCGCGCGTAATACGGCCAGAATGACGAGCCGACCGCGCCGGTAAACCAGTAGAAGCTGATATTGGCGAGCAGGCGGTCGCGGCTGAATGCGGATTCGACGTCGCCACCGCAATCCGACCAGGCGCGAAACTTCTCGATGATCCAGGCGGCGAGGCCGGCCGGCGAGTCGGTCAGCCCGAAGGCAAGCGTCTGGGGCCGGGTGCCCTGAATCCACTGGTAGCCCGTCTCCTCTCGCAGCCACTGTGCGAGCTGATCGGCGTAGGCCTTCTCCGCCGGCGGGGCATCGGCTGCCGTCTGCTGATCGCGCCGGACCGCCAGCAGATTTACGTGGATTCCGATCAGCTTGTCGGGATGGGCATAGCCGAGGCGCGAGGCGGTGATGGCACCCCAATCACCGCCCTGCACGGCAAAGCGGGGGTAGCCCAAGGTGTCGCGCATCAGCTCGGCCGTGCAGTCGGCGATCTCTTCGATGCCGAAACGAGGCTGCCCGGGTTTGAAGGATAGCCCATAGCCCGGGAGCGAGGGTGCGACGACGGTGAACGCATCCGCGGGATCGCCACCGAACCGCGCCGGGTCGGTCAGCCGCGGGATCAGCTCGAGGAACTCGAAGACCGAACCCGGCCACCCGTGCATCAGCAGGAGCGGGCATGGCGCCGGCCCTTTGCCGGGTATGTGCAGGAAGTGGAGATCGATGCCGCACAGCGGCACCTTGTATTGCGGGAAGGCATTGAGCCGCGCCTCCTCGGCCCGCCAATCGAACGCCGTGCGCCAATATTCGACGAGCTCCCGCAGATAGCCGACATCGGTGCCGTAGGCCCAGGGTGCCCCGGGGGCCTGGTCCGGATATCGCGTCCGCGCCAGTCGTTCGCGCAGATCCACGATGGCCTGATCAGGAACGGTGAGGGTGAAGGATTGCGGTTGAGCTGCCATCTCGACCTCGTTGCATCCACTGCCTATTCGGCTGCCATGCTATGCCGCCCCACGACGAGTCGTGCAACACTAACGAGATCGGCCTTGCCCGATCCGAGGAGCGGCAGTTTGTCGACGACCATCACCTCGGCCGGCGCCATCAGTTCGGATGCACCCCTGGCCTTAGCATATGCCTGAAGGGCGGCGCGCGTTGCGCCTTCTTCCTCGGTGACGAGCACGAGCCGTTCGCCGCGGCGGAGATCGGGTTCGGCGACGACAGCCGATTGAGAACCGGGCCACAGCTCCGATGCCAGGGCTTCGACCGCTGCAAGCGAGATCATCTCGCCGCCGATCTTGGCGAAGCGCTTGGCGCGACCCTTGATCGTCACAAAGCCTTCGCGATCGATCGTCACGATATCGCCGGTATCGTGCCAGCCTTCTTCCGGCGGCTGCAGCATACCGGGCCGATCCGCTTTGAGGTAGCCGAGCATCACGTTCGGGCCGCGCACAAAGAGGCGTCCCCCTTGATCGATGCCCTCGACTGGGTCGAGCCTAGCTTCGATCCCGGGCAGCAACCGCCCGACTGTGCCGAAGCGGTTGAACATCGGGGTGTTGAGCGCGAGTGCGGGTGCGGTTTCGGTGACGCCGTAGCCTTCGAGAATGCGCAGCCCGAATTTTTCCGCCCATAACCGCCGCGTCGTCTCCTTGACCGGTTCGGCACCCGCCAGCACGTAGCGCACCGAACGGAAATCATAGGGGTGTGCGGCGCGCCCGTAACCCGAGAGAAACGTATCCGTGCCGAACAGGATCGTCGCGTTCGCGCCATAGACGAGCTCGGGGATGACACGATAGTGCAAGGGCGAGGGATAGAGAAAGACCGGAACTCCGGACACGAGCGGCAGAACCAGCCCGACGGTCAGCCCGAAGGAGTGGAACACCGGCAGCGTGTTGAAGACTTTGTCGGTGCGGCCAAAGTCGATGCGCGCTGCGGCCTGAGCTGCATTGCACAGCATGTTGCGGTGCGAAAGGACCACACCCTTTGGCGTCCCCTCCGAGCCTGAGGTGAACAGGATGGCGGCCGGATCATCGGCGTCGCGCGGCACGAGCGCGCGGCGATAGCGGAGGAGGCCGCCGATCTTGTCGCGGAGCGAAACCCGCTCACGCACATCCTCGAGGTAAACCATGCGGATCGTCTCGGCGAGCGTGCCGGCCAACTGGCCGAGCCTGGCCCTTTCAATAAATCCGCGCGAGGTGATGATCGTTCTCACCTCTGCCGCGGTGCAGGCGGCGAGGATGTTGCTGGCACCTGCGGTGAAATTGATCAGTGCCGGGACGCGTCCCGCCGACATCAAGCCGAGCAAGCTCGCCGCAGCCCCATTGGCATTGGGCAGCATCACGCCGACCGCCTCACCTTCGCCGGCAATCGGAACGAACTTCCTGCCGAGCACGCGCGCCCCGACAAGAAGCTTGCGATAGCTGAGCTTGCCGGCGACCGGATCCTCGACCGCGATGCGGCGCCAGCCTTGGATCTTTGCTGCATCGACCACCGCCTCGACGACCGTGCGGTCGGTCGGCGTCGTGCGGAAGATCAGGTCGGACATGATCTGATAGAGCATTGCCCCCGCCGCCTGACGGCGCGCCTTGCCCTTGAGAGCATCCTCGACAGTAAGACGCACCGGCTCGAGCACGGTGACCCTGACCTTGGGAAACCAGCGCCGCCGGACCTGGTCGCGGCTGAGCCGCGAGAAAATCGTAGCCTCCAGGCCCTCGATACGCACCGGCACGACCATCACATCCGATTTCTCGGCGATCAGCGCCGCCCCGTCATAGACCTTCATGAGCTGGCCAGTGACGGTGATGCGCCCTTCCGGGAAGATCACCAATGTGTCGCCGTTCCGGACCGCCTGAATGAGCCGCCGCGTCGCCAGCGGCCGGGCGGGGTCGAGCGGCATCGCCCGGGTCAGCTTCAGGAAGGGCCTCACCCACCAGCGCTGGGAGAATTCGTGATCGACCGCGAAGACCGGCTCCTTCTCGAGGATCGAGAGCGCGACCGCGCCGTCGAGAAAGCTCACGTGATTGAGCGCGATGATCGCGTTGGGGCCCGCCTTGTCGAGATTTTCGCGCCCCCTGACCTCGAGCCGGTAAAAGGCGCGCAGCAGGATCGACAGGAAGTCGTGGAGAGCGCTGGTCGGCATGGTCTTGCCGATCCACAAGACAGCAAGAAGACCGAGGGTGGCGATGCCGAGGAACAGCACCGGGATACCGACCCCGACCTTCTGCAAGAGTGCTACGACGAGCGCGCCGCCGACCATGAATGCAGCGTTGAGCACATTGACGGCGGCGACGACGCGGGCGCGCCGCTGGGGTGCGGCCCAGGCCTGGATCGCCGCGAAGGACGGCACGATCATCAGCCCGCCCGCGACAGCGAGAATGCCGAGATCGATCGCGGCATGCCAAGCGATCGGGCGAGCAAAAAATGCCGAGGGTGCCAGAGACGCGATCGCGTCGGCCGCAGGCAAGCGCAGTAGCGCCAATCCGAGATCAAGCGAGGAGAGGCCGATCAGCAATGCCCCGAATGCAGTGGGCAGCAGCACGATCCTCCCCGCCGACAGCCAGGCGGCGAGGGCGGAGCCGACCGCGATGGCGACCGCGAAAAGCGCGAGGAAGATGGTCACGACGGTCTCCGCACCGCCGAGCATGTGCACGACGAGCGGCGGCAGCAGCGATAGCAGGATGGCGCCGACCAGCCAGAAGATGCTGGTGACCACGGCACAACGCCAAAGCCGGGTATCCGACCACAACTCGCCGAGCAACCGGCGGGTCGAGCGCACGATGTTGGGGTCGATCGCCAGATCCGGTGCGGCTTGCCCAGTCTTCGGGATAAAGAGGCTGGCGCCCCAGCACAGGGTGGCAAAGAGCATCAGCGTGACGGCGAGCACGGCAGGATCGCCGCCGTCCTTCATCGCCAGCCCCCCGGCGATGGTGCCGCCGAGGATCGCCAGAAAGGTGGCACCCTCGACAAGCGCATTGCCTGCCGGCAGTTCCTCCCGCTTCAAATGATCGGGAAGGATGCCGTACTTGATCGGCCCGAACAAAGCTCCGATCAGGCCGAACATGAACAAGGCCACGAACAGCAATGGCAGCGAATTCAGCTCGAAACCGGCCACGGCGATGGCCGCCGCGCCGATTTCCACGAGCTTCAGCAGGCGCGCCACCAAGGCCTTGTCGAAGCGATCGGCGAGCTCGCCGCCTGACGCCGACAGCAGGAAAAATGGCGCGATGAAAATGCCGCCTGCCAGCGTCACCAGCGCTTCCCCGGTCGCGCCGCCGATTTTGAACAGGATCACCAAGACGAGCGCGTTCTTCAGGAAGTTGTCGTTGAAGGTGGAAAAGAACTGGCACCAGAACAGCGGCGCAAAGCGCCGGGTGGCGAGGAGTGATTGCGACATCGATCCCTCCAAGGATCAGGGCGGGTGGGCCAAAGCCGCGCACTTCCCCTCGCGCCGTTTGCGGGGAGAGGGTCGGGGTGAGGGGCCGGTTCGCGACCGCTCAACAGCCGTCGATGGGAGAGAGCTTGCCCCTCACCCGGAACCCGCGCTAGGCGCGGCTTCCGAACTCTCCCCGCGAGCGGGGAGAGGTGATTTGCGGCACGGATAATGGCTGCTTGCACAATACACTGTTCTTCAGGGCGATCCTTTGGCGACGTCCATCAGTAGGCGCTCGGTTTTGGCGTCCTCGAGCCGGTACACAAGCTTGCCGGCTTCCTCATTGTCGCGGATCGTCTTGGTCAGGGTGATGCAGGATTGGACCAGCATGACGACGCCCATGGCGAGATAGCCCTTCATCGCGAGGTCGATCGGCGTCAGGGCGATGCCGCCGACGACCATCGCGAGTGCCGCGACAAAAGAGACATAGGTAAAGACTATCCAAGACTGACTGTGGTGAAGGATTGGTTGATTCATCGTCGTATTCCTATCGATTGAGGGTGTGGGGGATGAGATCAGGCGCCGGTTGCCGGCTCGGCGCCGGCGGCGCGCTGCCTCAGCCGGGCGAGCACGTCGGCGGCATTGGGCTTCAGGCGTGGGCCGAAGCCCTCGGCCGAGAGCTTCTCGGCAACGGCGATCGGGCCGGTGGCTGCGTCGAGCGCATCAAACGCTGCCTCGGCGGCCGCGGCCTCGACTTGGCGCTCTCGCAGGCGGGAAAGCGTTGCCTCGGCCTCCACGAGTGTGCCTTCGAAAATCGGGGCGGCCTCGACGCGGCCGCGGCGGGCAACCCGGACTGCCTCTGCCGCGCGTGCGATCCGCCGACCGCGTTCGAGCTGCGAGAACCGTACCTGCTGCTGCAGGACATGACCCCTCAGCTTGGCGATCTCGGCAGCGAAGAGAGCGCGAGCCGTTGCCGAAGCATCGCGTTCAGCCTCGAGGGTGGCGATTGCCTCAGCCGCCTCGGTTGCAAGGTCGTCACGGCCGGCTTCGATGGCGGCGACGGCGCGCGCTTCCAAATCCTCGATCCGGGCGCGCGTTGTTTCCAGCCGCCGGCCTTCCTGGTCCTCCTGTGCGATGGCGATCGCCAGCGCCTTTTTGGCTCGGTCGAGCGCCCCGGTGGCATCACGCATCTGCTGGTCGAGGATTACGAGGGCATGCTGATCGGCGACTTCCTCGGCGATCGCGACGGTCCGCCCGCGAACCAAGGTGATCAGGGTCTTGAACATCTGGCCTCCGCTATGAACATTGTTCATAGCGAGATATAGCCGGTTTATGAACGTTGTTCAAGAAGATTTCGTTCATCCTTCGAAGAGGCTGGCGATGGCAAGGCAGAGCGACCATCACGCGATGCTGCGAGAGCGGCTGATCGATGCCGCCGAACGCACCATCGCCGCAAACGGGCTCGCGGGCCTAAGAGCGCGCGATCTCGCCCGCGAGGCCGGCTGCGCCGTCGGAACGATCTACAATGTCTTCGAACACCTCGACGAACTCATCCTTTGTGTCGGATCGCGGACGTTGGCGATGCTCGATGCTGCGCTAGAAGCGGGCCGGTTGGGCCGCCCGTATGGTTCGACAGAGGACGCCGCAGACGACCTCGTGCACCTCGCTCTTGCCTATCTCGAATTCGCTGCCAGGCATACCGTCCGCTGGCGGGCGCTCTTCGAGCACCGGATGAGCGAAGAGCGCCAGCTGCCGCAGTGGTTCGTCGACCAGCAGCATCAGCTGTTCGCGCAAGTCGAGAGACCGTTGGTCACGCTGCTGCCAAATCTCGACCCCGACGCGCGCCGCATCCTCGCGCGCACCCTCTTCTCGGCCGTGCACGGCGTCGTCGCCCTCGGCCTCGAGGAGAAGCTCGTGTCCCTGCTATTGCCGGACCTCCGCAGCCAGCTCGCCGCAACCGTGCGCGCGATCGCCTCAGGTCGGCACCAGCTGCGGCACCAGATCGCGTCGTCGCTTCGCTCCTCGCAATGACACCCCTCTTGTTGTCATTGCGGTATGTCTCCCTAAGCGAAAGCCGGGGTCGCTCAGTCTCTAATCGGCCCGACGAGAGCGCCGTAGACGAGCGGGCGCAGCAAATGGCGGTAATAGAGGCGCCGTTCGGGTGCCAGCATCATCGTGACGACGACCAGCTGCTCGACCGGGTCGATCCAGAAGGCGGTGCCGTAGACACCGCTCCAGAAATATTCGCCGACCGACCCTGGCAGCGGGCATCGGCCCGCAGCGGTGCGCACGGCAAAACCGAGTCCGAAGCCGTAGCCCATTTCCGGCACCGGTGCGAGTGCGCCGAACCGGGGACGCGCGGTGTCTCCGTAGGCACAATCGGGCGGCAGGTGATCGGACGCCATTAGTGCCACGGTTTTCGGCGCCAAGATCCGGGTTCCATCGAGCTCGCCGCCATTCAACAGCATCTGGCAGAACCTGACATAGTCGGCCGCGGTCGACACCGCTCCGCCGCCGCCCGAGGCCCAGCGGCCCGGGTCGATGACATTGCGCATCGGCGGCCGCGCCCCGCTCGACGGATCGATCTGCGGTTCGGCTACACGCGCCGCCCGCTCGCCGGTTGCCGCGAACCCGGTGTCGCGAAGACCGAGCGGCCGGCTGATCCGCGCGTCGATGAAATCGGCCAGATCCTGCCCGGATACGACCTCGACGACGCGCCCCAGCACGTCGGTAGACATGCTGTATTCCCAGGTAGTCCCCGGCTCGAACATCAGCGGCAACGGAGCGAGCTTGGCCATCATCTCGGCGTTGGTCTGGTCCTCGGTCATCGGCTGGGCGTCGCGCCAGATCATCTGCACGGGCGAGTCGCCGAACGCCGCATAGGTCAGCCCTGACGTGTGGCGCAACAAATCTTGCACCGTCATCGTCCGCTCGGCCGGCACGCGCTCCAGGCCGACCGTGCGCTCCGCGAGCTCCGGAAGGTAGTCGGCGACCGGGGCGGCGATCTGCAATTTACCTTCCTCGGCCAAGATCATCGCTGCGACCGAGGTCAGTGGCTTGGTCATCGAGGCGAT
>DATNKF010000168.1:0-5479 GCA_035603555.1 Allostellaceae bacterium | reverse complement strand
GCGATCCGAAGCGGGGCAGTCGTTCTCGTCTGGACGACTGGCTTGCTTGTCGGCTCCGGTCCTAGGACAGCGACCTGCGAACTTCTCCTCCGCTCTGGCACCGGATCCCTGTTGCGTCGGGTCTCGTCTTCGACCAGTGCAATCATCGCGCCGATGAGCAAAGCCATCACGGCATCGGTGATCTCCGCCGTGCGGTTGGGCAAATAGCTCTGCGCTTGACTGGTGATGAACAGGATCACCGCGACGACAAATGTGGATGACCGAAGCCGAAGTCCGGCTCGCGAGAGGAGCCAAATCGAGCTACCGAAAAGAAAAAATTTTTGCAGAAATGCTAAAACGCCGATCTCGATAGATCCGGACATGAAACCAAGAAATGGAATCCAGCCGAAAGCACGGCCTGAGGCCAAAAATTCGAATGGCTCGAGCCGCTCGGCGATGACATAGCCGCAAAAGGCCAGAGCGATGAGGGTGACGCGCAGACGCGTGCCGACGGCGGGTATGGCCCACACGCAAAAGGCCAACCCCGCTCCGGCGACCTCGGCCATAGTCAGCATCGTGTCGACTATCAGCACCTTGGCGAACATCACGGACCCGACGAATAGCGGAAACAGCAGCCAAGCACGCTTCTGTCCCCCAATGGCCTCGACGAGCACGCCGATCGTCAGCCAGATCGTCGTGTAGCGGAAGAGATCGTAGCCCGTCAGGGTCGGATGCAGGATGACCGGCTTGAGGGCGTCCCAGTATTTGTGCAGGTCGATCGTCGGGACGTAAGGGTAGAGGCGGTAGCCTGCCCACGCGCTGAGAAGCAAAGTCGGAACGCGGTTGGATGCAATCTCCCGAAGCAGTGGCCAGCGGAAGTTTCCGCCAGTCACGCCGCCGCCAATCGCACCTAGCAACGTCCCGACGACATTTGCATAGAGGTCGGTTGCCGCGGTTTGCCGACTGTCGTCATAATACTGCGCCAGTTCCATGCAGGTGCTGAGGATCGCCCCGGCAGCGACCGCAATCAGTATCCGCTTCGCCGCGCTCCCAATCCCACTAATGGCAAGGACCGCAAAAAAGCCGAACGGCGTATAAAGCGCTATATTGGCAATAAAATCACCGCGGCCCGGCGCCTCGGCCCAGCTGTTGAAGAGCGCGCGCGCTGCCGCGATGAGACCAGCGGTCGGTTGGCGAAACGTGAAGGGGTAGAGAGAACCGTAGACAATGACGGCGATCATGATCGCCGTTGCGATCGAGAAGTTCCTGCGCAGTCGCAATCCTCCTATGTCGGATCCTCAGCGATGTTGTCCGGAAATTACAACCGTTCCGGATTAGGGATGCAAACGCAGCAGTAGAGAACGCCGGCGGCGCGATCTCGGGGCTTTTAAGCTTTCGGCCCCCGTGTCCGGGTGCGCAACAGGCGGTACCAGACGGCAATGGCCAACAGGACGACGAGGAAACCGACGAGGAGGAATGGCGATAGCCAGCTCTGCGACTGCGTCTCGCCGCCAACTCGGATCATGACCCGGGCGACGTAATCCGCGCTGCCGGCCTCGGCGCCCCACAAGCCGTCACGGTCGGCGTCGAAGACGAATTTCCCGGTGGCGTCGGTGCGGCCGGTCAGCGCGGTGCGGTTCGGATCGCCGGGAGCGAACACCCGCACCTCGGCGTTCGCCATGGGTTTCCCGTCCGGTGTCGCGAACTGTACGGTGACCTCGTGCCGTGCAAACAAATCGAACGCGCCGGACGGCGATGCCGCAAGGAGACACACGAGCGCGAACGTTGCCGGGAATACGGCGGCAGCTTGGCCCCCGCGGCCACCCAGGCGCCGCCGCGCGAACGGGGAAGTGAGTCTCGACACGCGATCAAAGATAGCGATGTTCTCGGCGAGTGCCACACCGCCGCCGGCACTTGCCGAACCGCCCACCGCATGGCACAAGCAAAGGAGCATGCCGGATTTCGCGCTTGAACGCCGGTGCAAGGGGCTAGTGTGCGGCATCGACGAGGCCGGGCGGGGGCCGCTTGCCGGGCCTGTGGTCGCAGCTGCGGTGATCCTCGACCCCCGCCGTTTCCCTAAACTGCTCCGCGACGAGCTCGACGATTCGAAGGTGCTGACCCGCGAACAGCGCGAGGCGTGCCACGGCACGCTCCGGCAGTGCGTCGATCGCGGAGCCGCGCGGATCGGGGTCGGCGCGGCAAGCGTGCACGAAATCGACCGCGTCAACATCCTGCGCGCGAGTTTGTTGGCGATGGCGCGCGCCGTCGCCGTGCTCGGGATCTGTCCTGATGTGGCGCTCGTCGACGGCAGCATCGCCCCGCCCATCGCCGCCGCAGTGCAGACCGTCGTCAAAGGCGATTCGCTGAGCTTCTCGATCGCTGCGGCCTCCGTAATCGCCAAGGTAACACGCGACCGCATCATGCGCGGCTTGGCGCCGCGCTACCCCGGCTACGGCTGGGACACCAATGTCGGATACGCGACACGCGAGCACGGCGATGCCATCCGCCGACTGGGTATAAGCCGCCATCATCGGCTCTCGTTTGCGCCGGTAAGGCTCGCCGCCGAACGGGAGCTCCCGCTTCTCGCGGCACTCGAAGCGGAGCTCTCGTAGGGATTTGGGGAGAGTGCCGCGATCGCGTGCTGCGCGACCTTCTTCATCAACGTCGGCAGCGCGTGATCGCCGAGCCGTTCGACAGGGCTCCACAGTCCTTCGGTGGTGCCGACACCCGACACGACCGCGAGCTCGAGTTGAAAATGGGTAAAGCCGTGGCGCACGGTGCCGGGCAGCGGCGACCACGCGATCGCAACAGGTGCGCTCCGCACCGCCTCGGCGAATGTCCATGGCGCGGTGCGCCAGGGCGTCGAGGGGATCTCGATCATGCCGCCGAGCAGGCCCCGCTCCGGGCGGCGGCGGAGCAGCACCGAGCCGTCCGCCCTGATGAGCCAGAACGCGACGCCGTAGCGCAATGGTCGTTCCGGCTTCTCGGCCCGGACTGGGAAGTCTTCGGCCAGCCCGGAAGCCGCGCCGGCGCAGGAAGCTCGCCACGGGCAAAGAACACAGCGCGGCCGGCGCGGCGTGCAGATCGTGGCACCAAGATCCATCAGCGCCTGGGCAAAGTCGCCGGTGCGCTGCTCCGGAACCAGTGCCGCAGCGAGTGCCGCGAGGCGCGGCTTCGACGCCGGCAACGGCTCCCGCACCGCAAAGAGTCGGGCAATGACGCGCTCGACATTACCGTCGATCACGGCCTCTCGCCGGTCGAAGGCGATCGCGGCGATCGCCGCCGCGGTGTAGTCGCCGATCCCCGGCAAAGCCCGCAATGCCTCGATCTCGTCAGGAAAGATGCCGTCATGCCGGTCGACCACGGCGCGGGCGCAGGCGTGGAGATTGCGGGCGCGGGCGTAATAGCCGAGCCCCTGCCAAAGCCACAGGACCTCGCCGAGCGAGGCCGCGGCGAGCGCCGAGATATCGGGCCAGCGCGCCATGAATCGGTCAAAATAAGGTCCGACCGTTGCTACTGTCGTCTGCTGCAGCATGATCTCGCTGAGCCACACACGGTAGGGATCGGGACGCATGCCGGGCGGCGACCGCCAGGGTAGATTACGGCGGTGGCGGTCATACCAGGCCAAGAGGACGGCAGAATCGGGCGTTTCCCGCTGCGAGGCAGCGTCGGATCGGATCATGCGATGGCTACGGCGAAGCGACAGAGCGAGCGCTCGGACGAGATCCCCAACCTAGCCGCCTTGGCTCGCGAGAGCGAGCACAACCAGGGCTTTCGGGCCGTTGGTGTCGCCGTATCGAAGCTCGCCGCGCCGATTGTCGTCAGGCGCGGCGGCGGCATCCTGGTTCGGCTCAAGTCGGAATGGCCGGCGATAATCGGCCCGGATTGGGCGGCGGTGACCTGGCCGAGCGCACTCGGCCGCGACGGTGTGCTGAAGCTGCGTGCAGCCTCGACGGCCGCGCTTGAGTTGCAGCACCGTGCGCCGCTACTGATCGAGCGCATCAACGTTTTCTTTGGTCGCCTCGTCGTCGCCCGGCTGGTTCTGGTGCAAGGGCCTCTGCCCCTCGATTCGCCGACGAGCGGGGCGGGCTTGCGACTGCTCGCCCCGGGCGGGACCGATTTCGTCCATAGCCGGGTTTCCGGGATCGCCGACCCGCAGCTCCGCGAGGCCCTCGCCCGGCTCGGCCGCGCGGTGGCCGGCGGCCGAGGCTAAGGCGCGTTGCACGCGGGCTGCAAACCGACTAGCCTCAACATATTGTGGAGAGGTACCACTGATGCGGAAAATCTGGCTCATCCTTCTCGGTGTCATGGGAATTTTCTTGGTACCGGTGGATCCGGCGGTCGCCGATGCCCAGACCGTGCTTCAGATCACCCGGGACGACCGGGTTCTCGGCAACCCCGCCGCCCCGATCACCATCATCGAATACGCTTCGTTGACATGTCCGCACTGCGCGCATTTTGCGAACGATGTCCTTCCTGAGCTTAAGAGGGAATGGATCGACACGGGAAAGGCCAAGCTAGTCTTGCGGGACTTTCCGCTCGACGGGCCGGCCTTGCGCGCCGCAATGATCGCGCGCTGTGCGCCGCCGGATCGCTTTTACGCCTTTGCCGACACCTTCTTCGCATCGCAGGACAAGTGGGCAACGACGAAGGATTATCGGGAAGCGCTGGCCCGGCTCGCCAAGCTCGGCGGCATGGGCAAGGACGAATTTGAGGCCTGCCTCAACAACATCACGCTGGAAAACCGGATCGTCGAGCAACGCCTGGTTGCATCGCAAGAACTCGATATCAATTCGACGCCGACGTTCTTCATCAACGGCAGCAAGTTCTCCGGCGCGCCGACTGCCGAAGAGTTCAACAAAGTCCTGTCGAACCTTGCGGCGAAGTCGTGAAGCCGTTGTGGCTGGAGAGCCTTCCGCCCTAATCCTCTCCCCATCGCGGGCGAGGGAATGGCGGCGGCATAAGTAGCTGATGCAGATCGACCGGCTTCGCCTCGTCGGCTTCAAGTCGTTCGTCGATGCAACGGAGCTGACGGTCGGCCCCGGTCTTACCGGCATCGTCGGACCCAACGGTTGCGGCAAGTCGAACCTGGTCGAGGCGCTGCGCTGGGTGATGGGCGAGACCTCGGCCAAGCGGCTGCGCGGCGGCGAGATGGACGATGTGATCTTCGCCGGCAGCGCCGAGCGGCCGGCCCGCAACATCGCCGAAGTCTCGCTGACGCTCGACAACAGCGCGCGCGACGCCCCGTTCGCCTTCAACGATCGCGACGAGATCGAGATCGTCCGCCGCATCGAGCGCGGCGGCGGCTCGGTCTATCGGGTCAACGGGCATGAGGTGCGGGCGCGCGATGTTCAGCTGTTGTTTGCCGATGCCGCATCCGGCGCGCATTCCGGGGCGATGGTCAGTCAGGGGAGAGTGGGTGCGCTGATCGAAGCCAAGCCGGGGGAGCGCCGGCTGCTTCTCGAAGAGGCTGCCGGCACCACCGGGCTTCATGCGCGCC
>DATNKF010000167.1:0-3356 GCA_035603555.1 Allostellaceae bacterium | reverse complement strand
CTTCCACGGCGAATTCTACGATTTCGACAACGTGCCGATCGTGATGAAGCCATTCCAGCAGCCGCTGCCGGTTTGGTACGGGCTCGGCAATCCGGCGAGCGTCGCTTGGACGGCGGCGATCGCGGCCAACACGGTGACGCGTCGGCCGCCGGAGCAGGTCCGCGCGATCACCGACAGCTATCGTGCCGAGTGGAAGAAATTAGGGCGCTCCGAGGCCGATTTGCCGATGCTCGGGGTCAACCGCCACATCATCATCGCCGACACCGAGGCCGAAGCGCTCGACACGGCGCGGCGCGGCTACCCGGCTTGGCGCCATCACATGGGACTCCTGTGGCACGAATATAATGTGCCGTTTCCGCTCGAAGCAGCGTTGCCCGAAGATTTCGCGATCCTGCAAAAGCACGGTGACGCGATCGCCGGCACCCCCGCAATGGTGCGCGATTACATAGCCCGCGAGATCGAGGCGACCGGGGTCAATTACTATGTCTGCGACTTCGCCTTCGGCACGATCAGCCACGACGAAGCCATGCGCTCGGTCGAGCTGTTCACGCGGGAGGTCATGCCTGCCTTTGCCGATGCCTGATCAGGAGGAGTATCGATGGGTATCATGACTGACTTTGCCCGGCCGGATGGCGTGGCGGCCAACGGCTATCTGGCGGTAGCGGGCCATGGCCGGCCCGGGATCATTGTCATTCAGGAGTGGTGGGGCCTCAACGACCAGATCTGCGGGGTCGCCGATCGTTTCGCCCGCGCGGGCTACAACGCGCTGGCGCCCGATCTCTACAAGGGCCGACTGACGACCGAGCCCGACGAAGCCAATCACCTGATGACCGGTCTGGATTTTCCCGCGGCGACACATCAGGACCTGCGCGGCGCCGCGCTACAACTCCAGAAGCACAGCGACAAGGTCGCGGTGATGGGCTTTTGCATGGGCGGCGCGCTGACAATCGCCGCCGCGGTACATATTCACGAAGTCAACGCCGCTGTTTGCTTCTACGGCATTCCGCCCAAGGAATTCGCCGACCCGGCCAAGATCCGGGTGCCGTTTCAGGGGCACTTCGCCAATCAGGACGATTGGTGCACGCCCGCCGCGGTCGACGAACTCGAAAGGGCGCTGAAAGCAGGCGGCGTCAAACACGAGATCTACCGTTACGATGCGGCGCATGCCTTCGCCAACGAGCGCAGCGCCGCCTACGACGTCGCCCGCGCCAATCAGGCCTGGGACCGCATGTCCGCCTTCCTGAAGGCGAATATCGCCTAGCCCCCTCCCCCCCTACCCTTCCCCGCAGACTAGCGGTGGGGGCGGCTCGGGATGCAGGGGTGGATGGCATCCGGCGAGGCCGGACCCTGGCGCGGGTCGAGCGGCACGAAGACGGCGAGGTAGCTGCGTTCCTGGAGATCGTAGAACGCGGTCTGGCGATAGCCGACGGCGGCCAGCTCGCAGCGCAAGAGATCCGGCGGCGTGCCGTGGACTTCGGTCTGCTTGCGGGCGTCGATCACCGCGACATGGGCGCCGGGCCGCAGCGCCGGGCGCAGGTTCCACAACAGGCCATAGGGCTGCTGAACCTCGTGGTACATGTGGACGAGGAGAGCGAGGTCGATCGACCCGGGCGCAAGCCGCGGGTCGTGCGGTTCGCCGCGGACGACGGTGACCGTGCCGGCGAGGCCCTCGCTCGCGACCCTGCGCGCCAGGCGATCGAGATATTCTGGAACGACGTCCTCGGCAATGACGTGCCCCCTTGGTCCGACCCGTCGGGCCAAGCGCACCGTGTAATAGCCGCTGCCAGCGCCGATATCGGCGACGGCAAGACCGGCCCTGACGCCGAGCAGGCTCATCACCCGCTCGGCTTCACCGGCCTGATCGCGCGATTTCTCGTCCCGCCAGATGTCGGTGACAATGCTCGCGACCGGCCGCGCGGGCGCCGGAAACGCGCTCGCTGGAGCCCCAGGTGGCGCCAGCCCCTCTTGGTAGCTCGCCGCGAGTAGATTATGCGACAGCAGAAGTGCGAGCAAAACCAGCGGCAGGTACCGCGACAGTCGCGACATTGCTTTACGCCGTCGCAGCGCGCCTCCGGAGGGCCTGGAGCCAGCGCCGCAGCAGGACGGCGTGCGCAGCGAGGTGCCGCTCGATCTGCTGCACAACCTGGTCGCGATACATATCGACCGCGAGGTTGCGTTCTTCGCCGAGCTTAATGGCCGCCTGCGCATCCTCGTCCGACAGCCAGCCGAGAGCGCGGGCGGCCCGAATGGTTGCGTTCGGCGATGCAGCGCTGACGTTCTCCATTGCCGCGAGCACCTTCTGACATGCTTTCCAAACCGCTTCGTACGAATAAATCAGCCGCAGCACTGCGCTGTCGCGTTCCACCAGCGTGCGCTTGCTCTTCCCGGCAAGCTCATCCAGCGTAGCGAGCGTGGCTGCTGCTTCGGCGAGCCGCCGGTCTAGCCTTTCCATTTCACGCCCTCGTGGCGAACCTCGTCGATGAGGGTAGGAGCCGCACTACGCAAGTCGACGATATCGACATCGTAAGGGATTGAGCTTTCCTCTACGCTCTCCGCTAGATTGGAGAAGAAGCCCGAGGGCAACTCGTCGAGAGGCAGTATCGCGATATCGATGTCGCTGTGCTGGAAGGCATCACCGCGGGCACATGAGCCAAACAACCATACCTCGGCATCGTGCTCGCCCAGTGCCGCGAGCACCATCCGCCGCAATTCCTCGATTGCCCGTCTTCGTGTCGCATTCACTGCCGTGCCTCGCACAGCCAGATCGGTCATGTTAAGCCTTGAGCCGCAAATTCCCACAAATCAGCAACAGGAGGCACACATGCCGGCCTATTTCGTCGCCGAAGTCGATGTTACCAACCCCGCCGGGTACGAGCCCTATCGGGCGGCGGTCCCCGCCACCATCGCACAATATGGCGGCCGCTACCTGACCCGGGGCGGCGCTGCCGAACTGATCGAAGGCGGACCGGAGCCGAAACGGGTGGTCATCCTCGAATTCGCCGACGTCGCGGCGGTGAAGCGCTGGTACGATTCGCCGGAATACCAGAAAATACTGACCCTCCGGCTCGCCAATTCGACCGGGCGCGCCTTCATCGTCGAAGGCGTGGGCTAGCCGCATTTCTGCCAAATAAGCCCCCGCATCAGCGCAAAGCGCCGCCGATTGATGGGATCGGACAGCGATATCGACTGAGGATGCCGCATTCGGGCGAGTTGTGGCCTGCCGATGCAGGTGGATCCACCAGCGCGGTTATTGACGTTGTCCACCGATCCGTTAACGTTAGCGACGGACAGGCAGCAGCTCGCCTTCGTTTGCACGGGGAGCGGGAAGATAATCTAGAGAATGTTTGCGATCGCCT
>DATNKF010000166.1:0-4066 GCA_035603555.1 Allostellaceae bacterium | reverse complement strand
GACCGACCGGTCTACTCTAATTCCTCCAACAGGCTCCTCGCCTCTCGCAGGTCCGCCGTGTCGAAACCCTCGGTAAAGCGACCGTAGACGGATCTCAGAATTTCGCGCGCCTCGGCAGCTCGATGTTGATCTCTCCATAGCCGCGCGAGGCCGACGGCGGCTCGCAATTCCCAGGACACGGCTCCTTGCGGTCGGGCACAGTCGAGGGCTTGCAGGAAGTGTCTTTCGGCAGCGGCAGCGGCGTCGGGCGCATTCTCCGATATCGCGAGTTCGCCTTTGATGCGCAGCAGCTCGGCCGCGTACCAGAGTTCGTCGCGGGCTTCACAGCGGGCGAGCGTCTCCTCGACGGTTGCCAGCCCTCGCACGACCTCATCGGCCTTGCCGAGACACACCGCCAGCTCCCCAAGCAGCAGCAGGAAGCGCGGCAGGAACCTCGCATCGCCGGCTTGTTCGAGCCCGCCGCGCAGAGCCCGCAACCCGCCGGTGATGTCGCCGCGCTTGGCCAGCACCAAGCCGTTGAAACAGCTGGCCCAGATATGCCAGACACGCGGTCCGTGTCGGTCCGTGTGGTCGAGCAACATCGCGCCATAGCGCTCGGCAGCGTCGAGATCGCCCGATAGGAAGGCGATCGGGCATGCCCCCTGGCCGAGGACGCTGCAGAAGGACAAGGCATTTCCGACGGCGCGCGCCTCCTCGATATTATGCTCGACGACGCGCATGGCATGGTCGGCAAACCCCTGCAGCCACAGGATGCGGGCCTGGAAATAGTGGGCAGTCACCCGCTGATCGAACTGAAAGCGGACGATCTGGGGTTGCTGCGCCAAGGCCGCATGGCTTGCGAGCATGCGCTCGATGTGGTGACGGGCGTTTTTCTGGTCGCCGAAGTAATGCAGCGCGGTGGCGAGGATGCGATCGGCCAGCATCAAATCGATCGCATCGGCGGAATCTGCCGCTAGTCCGGCGAAACGCCGGGCGTATTCGAGCGCGGTGCGAAGCTCTCCGACGTTGAATTGATCGATGCACAAGCCCCAGAGGGCGCGTTGCTGGTAACCTTTGTCGTCGAGCCTTTCCGCGAGATCGAGCGTGGTCGCCCAGGCGGCGCTGGTCTCCCGGGCGCGACCGACGCCGTACATCAGCGACCAGCCGAGCGCCGCGGAAAGCTGCATGCGCTGGCGCGCGGTCACCGCCTCGTCGCCTTCGAGAACAGTGAGCGCCTGCTCGACCCGCTCCCGGCACTCGCCCATCAGCGACAGGTGTTCCCAGAGCGGCACAACGGCGACAGTCAACGTCACGCCGATCTGCGGATCACCGTCCGGGGAAAATGCCCAGTCGAGGCCCGCTCGCACATTATCGAGATGCCGGCCGTAGACGGCCAGCCACTCGGCTTGCGGCCGCGACTCGCTCTCGGCTTCGGCAGGCTCGAATAGGGATTGGTAATATTCGGCGTGACGGCGGGAGATCTGTCGGAGCTCGCCTGAGCTCCTCAGCTTCTCCAAGGCGTAGAGGCGTGTGCTGTCGAGGAGGCGATACTGAGCGACTTCGCCGCGCAGATCTGCTGCGACCAAGGATTTGGCGACGAGGTTCCCGATGTGATCGACAACCTCGGACGGAGCAATATCGGCTGCGACGGCAACCGCAGCTTCCAGCGCGAAATCGCCCGCGAAGACAGCGAGGCGGCGCAGCAGGGTGCGCTCTGCTTCCGAAAGCAGCTGATAGCTCCAATCGAGCGTCGCGGCGAGTGTTTGATGCCGGGGTAGGGCGGTACGCCGGCCGCTCGTCAGAACCCGAAAGCGATCGTCGAGGTGTGCTGCCAGTTCTCGCACGCCGAAGACATCGATACGCGCCGCGGCCAGCTCGAGCGCCAGCGGCATGCCGTCGAGCCGGCGACAAATCTCCAGAACCGCCGCCACGTTGTCATCGTCGAGGGTGAAGCCGTCCACGGCCGCCATGGCGCGCTCGTTGAATAGCTGAACGGCAGAATACTGGAGCGCATCGGCGGCCGAGAGATCGACCGAGTCAGGCGGAAGTTCCAGGGAGGCCAGGCGGTGCAGCCATTCGCCTTCGCCCCGCAGCGGCTCGCGGCTTGTGGTCAGAATGCGGATGCCGGGTGCCGCTCGGAGCACCGCCTCAGCCAGCGGCGCTACCGCGCCGACGACGTGCTCGCAGCTGTCGAGCACGATCAGCATCCGCTTGTCGCGGAGCGATGCGGCCAAGCCGGACACAAGGTTGGCGCCGAACGGAGAGATCCCGAGACCGGTGACGACGGCGCTCGCCACCAGGTCGGGATCGGGCAGCGACGCGAGCCCGACGAACCAAACGCCGTCTGCATAGGACGGGCACACCGTCTCGGCGACCGCAACAGCCACCGTGGTTTTGCCGATTCCGCCCGGCCCGACGATGGTCAGCAAACGACGCTGGGCCAGCTGCGTCGCCAGAGCCGCGACAATGTCGTCCCGGCCGACCATGCGGGTAAGCGGCGCCGGCAGATTGGTCGCTGCGGACGGACCCTCCGGCGCAGCAGGCGGCGGGGGCGGATGGCCGCGCGTCACCGGCGCGACAAAACTGTAACCGCGGCCGGGGTTGTTGGCGATGTAGCGCTTCCCCTCGCGACCGTCCCGAAGGATCTTGCGCAGCGCGGCAACGTGGACCCGGAGTGCTCCCTCGTCGACGACCGTATCGGGCCAGGTACGTGCGATCAGCTGGTCTTTGGGAATCGTCTCGCCGGCGCTGTGAACCAGAGTAGCAAGGATGTCAAAGGCCCGGCTGCCGACACGGATCGGTTTCCCGTCCTCGAACAGCATGCGCTGAGTGGGGATCAGACGGAACGATCCAAAGGCGAAGGTTTCTTCGATCGACGGGCGCGGCGTATCAGCCAGCTCCGAGGTTGATGAGGCGGCCGCCAGGCTCGATACCGGCATGGTGGCAATGGTTTCCGCGCGCAACGCATAGAGCCGCATGGAGCGCGCGATATTCTTGACGCTCTCCTCCCCCCTGTCCTCGAACGGGTAGGGGAGCTTATCTCGGATCTGGTCTCGCACTACCCGCGAGATGCAAATGCCACCCGGCTCCGCGAATGTTTCTAGCCGTGCGGCTACGTTGACACCATCGCCGAAGATGTCGTGCTTTTCCACGATCACGTCGCCCAGGTTGATCCCGACGCGGAACTTAATGCGCTTCTCGTCCGGCATCTCCGGCTCGCGGCCGATCATTCCGCGCTGAACCTCCACAGCGCAACGGACGGCATCCACAACACTCGCAAACGCCGCCAAAAGGCCGTCGCCGGTGTTCTTTACAGTACGGCCCCGGTGCTCTTTGATTTTAGGATATACGAGCTGTCCGAGATGGGCTTTGAGGCGTTCGTGCGTACCTTCCTCATCGGCGCCCATCAGACGCGAGTATCCCGCCACGTCAGCGGCGAGGATCGCGGAGAGGCGGCGGACAAAAGGCATTTCTCGCCCAGCTGTCGATTTGGCTTAACGAAGCTTAACGTGAAACCCCTGCCGACCCTAGCGTCCAGATAGGTGTCCCCTGGTCGCCACCGATGGGCACCGGAGGAGCGGTTCACGGTGAGCCCACGCCGGAACGATATTTCAACCTCAAGGCGAGACTTAGCTGCAAAGTCGCTGCAGGTGCAGTGGCTGCAGGTTGAAGATTCAATGTCAAGTTGTCGAAATACAGCCAGTGAGTCCCGTCCAGGCGGTTCGGCTCGGCGATCCTGCTCCGCGCGTTAGAAGCCGCAAGGACGCGCGTGACACGATTTTACAACGATTAACGTGGCCGGAGATGAGGGCGGGACCAGATACCTTGGCGAAGAACCAACGGAGCACCCCAATGACCACGCATGCCCAAGTCGAGCCGGCTCGGTACCGCGAAAGCCCACGCGGCGCAAACCGTTCCGACGTCCCTGTCGCGCTCACCGCGTTATTGGCCGACATGTTCGCAGTCTATCTCAAAACCAAGAACTTCCATTGGCACGTGTCGGGTCCGCATTTCCGTGATTACCATCTGCTGCTCGACGAGCAGGCGACACAGATCCTAGCCACGACCGACGCCATTGCGGAGCGCG
>DATNKF010000165.1:0-3595 GCA_035603555.1 Allostellaceae bacterium | reverse complement strand
GCGACGATCGTCGGCATCGCGGTGGCGACGATCGAAAGGTCGATCGCTGCCATGAAGATCGCCATCATCACGGCGGCCAGCACCAGCCGCCGCGCCGGCTTGGCTGCGTCCGGACGGTCCTCGAGCTCTTCTAGCGCGGTGGGTTGATCGAGCAAGGCGCCCCCGATGGACCAAAGCGGAAGCGCGCTGTCTATCGGACACCACGCCTGCTCAACAAGCAGGCATCTCGCGCACCAGAGATGCACAAGGTTTCGGCCAATCGGCACCGCTGGCTCTCCCCGCGGCCCGCGGGTGCGGGCCCGCCGCTCCGAAGGCGGCGAGACCAGTCCTGACAGCGCGCCGAGAATAAAGGATGATCGGCGTAGATTCGGCTTCGTAGACTAGGGTGATCAATCATGAGCGTGATCGACGAAACCCATGATCCACGGCGCGAGAGCTGGGTGGTCTCGGCTCGCGGCCATGCCGAGTTTCCGATACAGAACCTGCCCTTTGGCGTCTTCAGCCCGGCCGATGGGGCGCCGCGCGGCGGTGTTGCGATCGGCGATGCGATCTTCGATCTCAAGGTGGGGTTGGAAGCGGGGCTGTTTACCGGCGAGGCAGCCAGCGCTGCTGAAGCAGCCGCCGGCTCCACGCTCAACGCGTTGATGGCGCTCGGCAGCGCACCGCGCCTGGCGCTGCGCAAGCGCCTCTCGGCGCTGCTCTCCACCGACCATCCCGAGCGGGCGAAAATCGAAGCGCTGGCGCCACGATTGCTGCACAACGCCGCCGATTGCACGATGCACCTGCCGGCGGCGATCGGCAGCTACACCGATTTCTTCGCCGGCATCCACCACGCGCGGAATGGCGGGATGCGGCGCGACCCGAACAATCCGCTGAGCCCGAACTACAAATACGTGCCGGTCGCCTATCACAGCCGGGCATCGTCGGTGCGGCCCTCGGGTGTCCCGATTCGCCGGCCGAGCGGCCAGCGCAAGGCACCCAACGAGGAGGCGCCGAGCTATGGCCCGTGCCGCAAGCTCGATTATGAGCTCGAGCTCGCGGTCTGGGTCGGGCCCGGGAATGCGCTCGGCGAGCCGATCCCGATCGGCAAGGCCGAGGACCACCTATTCGGGCTCGGTCTCTTCAACGATTGGTCGGCGCGCGACGTCCAGCAATGGGAGTCGCAGCCCCTCGGGCCGTTTCTCGGCAAAAGCTTCGGCAGCACCGTATCGCCCTGGATCATCACAGCGGAGGCACTGGCCCCGTTCCGCGTCGCGCAACCGGCGCGTCCCGCCGGCGACCCGGCGCCGCTCCCCCATCTTTGGGATGATACGGATCAGCGCGAGGGCGCCTTCGACATCGCGCTCGAAGCCTTCCTGATGACCGAGGGGCTCAGGGCGAAAGGGCTGCCGCCGCACCGCATGTCGGTGAGCAACACGACCGACCTCTACTGGACCGTGGCGCAGATGATCGCGCACCATAGCTCTAATGGCTGCAACCTCGCCGCCGGCGATCTGTTTGGCACCGGCACGATCTCGGGCCCGACCCCGGAGGGTTATGGCAGCCTGATGGAGCTGAGCGCCGACGGCACCCGCACGATCACCTTGTCCTCGGGCGAAACCCGCACCTTTGTCGAGAATGGCGACGAAGTCATCTTCCGCGCCCATTGCCAAAAGACCGGTCACGTGCCGATCGGCTTTGGCGAGTGCCGAGCCCGGATCATCTGACGGGAGGGTTGTACCGCCGCCGATGGCAGAACCGAGGCTGCGGGCCGACCCGAGGGACCGAATTCGCCCGATGCCCGAACGCACGCCCCGACGGCGCAGCACCGGCCGTGGCGTCCTCGGTGGGGCGGCAAGGATCGGCATCCTGCTGCTGTTGTGGACAGTGATCATCGGTGGCGTCGTGCTGGGTTATTTTGCCCTCACGCTGCCCGATACCGGCGATCTGACCAGGGCCGAGCGGCGCCCAAGCGTCACGATCTTCGCCGCCGACGGCAGCCTCTTGACGACGTTCGGCGACCTCTTCGGTCAGCCGCTGAGCCTGCAGGAGATATCGCCCTATTTGCCGAAAGCGGTGATCGCAACCGAGGATCACCGGTTCTACAGTCATTTCGGCATCGATCCGATCGGACTGCTGCGGGCTTCGTTCGCCAATCTCGCGGCGGGCCATATCGTCCAGGGCGGCAGCACCATTACCCAGCAGCTCGCCAAGAACCTGTTTCTGACACCGGAGCGCAGCCTCGCCCGCAAAGTGCGGGAGACCCTGCTGGCACTGTGGCTCGAGCACCGTTTCACGAAGAACCAGATCCTCGAGATCTACCTCAATCGCGTCTATCTCGGCGCCGGCACTTATGGTGTCGATGCCGCGGCGCATCGCTATTTCGGCAAATCGGCGCGGCGGACTACACTCTACGAGAGTGCTGCCATCGCCGGCCTGTTGAAGGCGCCGACGCGGTTCAACCCGACCCGCGATCGCGAAAAGGCCGCGGCGCGCACCGCTCAGGTTCTTGTCAACATGGTCGAGGCCGGGATCGTTACCGAAGCCCAAGCCGCCGGGGCGATCAAGGAGAGGACGACCCTGGCCACCGTTGCCGTTACCCGACCGGGGGCCCGCTACTTCGCCGATTGGATCGCCGAGCAGCTCGCCGATTTTGCCGGCTCCAACAGTCGCGACCTCACCGTCACGACGACACTCGATGTCGGCTTGCAGGCCGAAGCCGAGGCGGCAATCGCCGAGACGCTCGCACGCGACGGGCCGAAGGCCGCGGTCAGCCAGGGGGCGCTCGTGGCGATGTCGCCGGATGGTGCCATGCGCGCCATGGTCGGCGGTCGCGATTACAGCGAGAGCCAGTTCAATCGGGCGGCCCAGGCTCAGCGCCAACCGGGTTCCGCCTTCAAGCCTTTTGTCTATCTCGCCGGCCTCGAGGCCGGCTTGCGGCCCTCCGACCCATTCGTCGACGCGCCGATCCGCATCGGCAATTGGCAGCCGCGCGACTATACTGGGCGTTACCAGGGCGAGATGACTCTGGCCGAAGGGCTGGCACAGTCGATTAACACGATTGCCGTGCAAGTCGCCCAGCGCGCCGGCATCCGCAACGTCGTCGCGGCGGCGCACCGGCTCGGCATTTCCTCCGCTCTGGCACCGGAGATGAGCCTGGCGCTCGGCACCGGCGAGGTGAACCTGGTCGAGCTGGTCGCCGCCTATGCACCCTTCGCCAATGGCGGGACGGGTGTGTGGCCCTACGGCATTGCCGAGATCCGCGACAGCGAGGGCAAAGTGGTGTTCCGGCGCAGCGGGTCGGGCGCCGGCCGGGTCATGAGCCCGGAAATTGCCGGCACGATGAACGAGATGCTGAGCGCGGTAATCGACCACGGCACCGGCCGGAGTGCCGCACTCCCGCGCCCGGTCGCGGGCAAAACCGGGACGACCCAGGAGTACCGCGACGCCTGGTTTATCGGCTACACCGCCGATCTCGTTGCCGGGGTGTGGCTCGGCAACGACGACAATTCGCCGACCAACAAGGTCACCGGCGGCTCATTGCCGGCACAGACCTGGCGGCGCTTCATGCTCGCCGCGACGCGCCCGATGCCGGTGCGACCACTGCCGAGCGCAC
>DATNKF010000164.1:0-4198 GCA_035603555.1 Allostellaceae bacterium | reverse complement strand
CCGGTCACCATCATGATCTCGCCGATCGCCAGCGCGTCGTAATGGCGGACCAGACCGAGGAACACGGGCAGCAGGTAGGTGGCGCCGTAGAGCCCGACGCCGAGCACAAAGCTGAACCAGCAGCCAGCGGCAAAGTTGTGGTCGCGGAATGCCGACAAATCGATCAGCGGCTTCGGTTGGCGCAGCGAGCGGCGGATCACCCCGCCGGCGCACGCTGCGCAAAGAACCGCCAGCAACAGCATCGAGGCGCTCGCCCAGCTGCGCTGTGGAGCCTCCTTCAGAAGGAGTTGCAAGCCGGCAAGAAAGACCGCGAGCAGCGGCAGCGCAACCAGATCGACCGACCCGAATGCGCGCCGGTCGGGGCGATCGACATCGACCGCCCAGAGCACGAGCAATGCCACGACAATGCCCGGCGGCACGTTGATCAGAAACAGCCAGTGCCAGGAATAGCGGTCGGTGATAAAGCCGCCGACGCTCGGTCCGAGGGTCGGCGCCAGCATCGCCAGCAGGCCGGCGACGAGTGTGGCCCGCTCCCGGCCGGGCCATTGGAACATCAGAAAGACCGCCGAGAAGACGAGCGGGATCAGCGCGCCGCCGCAGAAGCCCTGCACCACCCGTGCCGGGACCAGCGACCAGAAGCTGGTCGAGCCGGCACAGGCGAGGCTCGCAGCGATGAAGCCGCAGACGCAAGCGACAAAGGCGCCGCGCGTCGACATTATCCGGGTCAGCCAGCCGGTCAGCGGGATCGCGACGATCTCCGCCATCAAGTAAGCGGTCTGTACCCAGCTCAATTGGCTGAGAGGGATGCCGAGCCCAGTCTGGATGTCGGGCAGGGAGCTCGCCACGATCTGGGTGTCGAGGATCGCCAGGAACATGCCCACGGCCATGGCGACGAACCCGACCCAGGTCTTGATCCCGACCCCGCCGCCAGATAACGGGGCCGCGGTCATCCTAGGCCTCTCACCGCCCTCGCCGCGGGGCGAGGACGCTCTCCTCGATCCGGATGCGCCGGGTGATCAGCACGAGGTTGAGGGCTGAAAATACCGTCGCGATCGCAATCGCCCCGAAAGCGAGGGGCAGCATCGCGATCTCGGCGATCACCAGCAGATAATTCGGGTGCCGGAAATAGCGGAATGGACCGGTTCGCACGAGCGGAGCATCGGGCAAGGTGATGATCCGCGTCGTCCAATATCGTCCTAGGCTCGATATTACCCAGAGCCGGCCCAGCTGAAGCAGCGCGAAGAGGCCGAGCAGCGGCCAGACGGGCGGGGCAGCAGCCGGCACAAAAACGGCGAGGCTCGCGAGCCACGCGGCGTGCAGCAGAATGAAGAACGGGTAGCCCTCGGCGTCGGTCTCGAAGCCACCCTGCCGACGCAACCGTACGGTATTCCGGTGCGCCCAGGCGAGCTCGACGCCGCGCTGCAGCAGGACCAAAGCGAGGGTCCATTGAAGAGCGGTCACCGGTTATCGAGCACCAGAAAGCCTGCCGTAAAACCCGGGCCGAGCGCATTCATCAGCGCCCGCTCCCAGCGTTCCCCGGTCGCTCGCGTCGCGGCGAGCATGCGGTCGAGCACGAACAACACGGTCGTCGCCGACATGTTGCCGTAATCGCGCAACACTCCCCACGCCTCGACCAGCGCGCCTTCGCCGAGGCCGAAGGCGTGCTCGAGCGCGGTGATTACTTTGGCGCCGCCGGGATGGCAGACAAAGCGGTCGATGTCCCCGAACGCAAGCCCGTGGCGGGCGAGGAAGTCTGACGCGACATCATGCAGCTGCGTGGCCACGAGCTGGGGTATCTCACGGGAAAAGATGGCGCTGAGGCCGTCATCGGCGATGTCCCAGCCCATCACGTCGAGACTGCCGGGCCAGGTATGCTCGCCCGCAGCGACCACGGCAGGGCCCTTGCCGTCGGTCGAAAGCAGCGCACCCGCGGCACCGTCCCCGAACAGCGCCGTCGCGACGATATTGCTCGGCGACCAATCGTCACGCCGGAAGGATAGCGCGCACAGTTCAACGACGAGGAACAGGACGATCTCGCCCGGAGTTAGCGCTGCCAGGCTCGCGGCGCGGGCGAGGCCGATGACGCCGCCGGCACAGCCGAGCCCGAAGATCGGCAGCCGCCGCACCGTGCGCCGCAGCCCCATCCGTTCGACCAGCAGAGCATCGAGGCTCGGCGTGGCTATACCGGTCGTCGACACGACGACGATGCTGCTGATGTCGCCCTTGTCGCGGCCGCTGCGCTCGAGCAGCTGCCGGGTCGCCACTTCGAGCAGATCGAGCGCCGAATCGATATAGATGCGGTTGCGCTCTGCCCAGCCGTGCGCGCCGTAGTACCATTCGATCGGCACGCAGGAGTAACGCCTGCGAATGCCGGTATTGGTGAATACCGGCAGCAGGCGCTCGACGTTTTGCGAGGACCCGAACAAGAGTCTGACGCGCTCCATCACGTCGTCCTGGTCGAGCGGATAGGGCGGGACTGCGGTAGCGACGGCGAGAAGACGCGGGGCAGCGTGCATCAAGGGACGAGATGTCAGCCAGGCGAAGGTATTCCGCAAGAGTATGCCATAGACGGCCCTTCGCGCTGCGATATTCCGCGCCCAGACCGACATAGGCTGCCTTGAAGCAGCAGGCGGCAGGAGGCATGCTTGCTGCTGGCCAGCTCCGGGAGAGCCCGGGGCGTGATGGAGGAAGGTTCATGAACGGCGCGGAAAGCCTGGTGCGCACTTTGGTCGGCGGCGGCGTCAATGTCTGCTTCGCCAACCCCGGCACCTCGGAAATGCATTTCGTCGCCGCCCTCGACCGGGTCGATGGCATGCGCTGCGTGCTCGGGCTTTTCGAAGGGGTGGTCACCGGTGCCGCCGACGGCTATGCCCGGATGACCGGGAACCCGGCGGCGACATTGCTGCACCTCGGCCCGGGCATGGCCAACGGGCTCGCCAACATCCACAACGCCAACAAGGCGTTGACGCCGATGGTCAACATCGTCGGCGACCACGCCACCTACCACCGGCGCTACGACGCGCCGCTGACCACCGACATCGAAACCGCCGCCAAGCCGTTCTCGCGCTGGGTCAAGACCTCGCCCGACGCGAAGTCGGTGGCGGCCGACGGTGCGGCGGCGATCGCCGCGGCGCGGATGCCGCCGGGGCAGATCGCGACCCTGATTCTGCCGGCCGACACCGCGTGGAACGAAGGCTCCGGCCCGGCCGAAGTGCCCCCTGCGGTGCCACCCGCACCGGTGTCGTCCGCGGCGGTCGCCGAGGCGGCGCGGGTGTTGCGCTCGGGTGAGCCGTGCCTGCTGCTGATTACCGGGCACGCCTTGCGCCAGCAGGGTCTCGACCTCGCCGGCCGAATCGCCGCCAAGACCGGGGCGCGGCTGATCGCCCAGGGCTCCAACGCGCGCACCCAGCGCGGGCGGGGTCGCGTGTTCGTCGAGCGGGTGCCCTATGTCGTCGACCAGGCGATTAAAGTTCTGAGCGGGCTCAAGCACATCATCCTCGTCGGCTCGAAGATGCCGGTGGCGTTCTTCGCCTACCCCGACAAGCCGAGCCTGTTGGCGCCGCCTGACGCAATTGGCCATGTCCTCGCCCGGCCCGAGGAGGATCTGATCGGCGCGCTCGAGGCGTTGGCCGAGGAGGTCGGCGCGCGCTCGACCCCCGCCCCGGTGACCAACGAGCCGCCGCCGCAGCCGGCCGCCGGAGCGATCAATTCGGAAGCGCTTGGCCGGTCGCTCGCGGCGCTGCTGCCGGAGAATGCGATCGTCGTCGACGAGGCGGTGACGACCGGACGCGGCTTTTTTGCGCCGACCCGCTCGGCCGCACCGCATGATTGGCTCTCGAACATGGGCGGCTCGATCGGCATGGGCATGCCGGTCGGCACCGGTGCTGCCGTGGCGTGCCCGGATCGCAAGGTCGTCTGCCTCGAAGGCGACGGCAGCGGCATGTACACCCTGCAGGCGTTGTGGACTCAGGCGCGCGAGCGGCTCGATGTGACGACCCTGCTGTTCTCGAACCGCAGCTACGCAATCCTGCGCGGCGAGCTCGCCAATGTCGGCGCCGGCAATCCCGGCCGCAAGGCGCTCGACATGCTCGATCTCGGCCACCCCGATCTCGACTGGGTGGGGCTCGCGCGTTCGATGGGCGTCCCCGGCGCCCGGGTCACGACGATGGAGGCGTTCAACGATCGCTTCGCCGAAGGC
>DATNKF010000163.1:0-2337 GCA_035603555.1 Allostellaceae bacterium | reverse complement strand
TATCGGCGCCACGGTCTCGGACCTCGTCAATCTCGCTGCCCTCTCGGCGCACGACGCGATCGGCTGATTGGCGGAAGCAGACCCCCACCCTCTCGCCAGTGCTGCTCCCTCTCTCCCCCGGCGTCATGGGGGAGGAACAGGGTGGGGGCGCACCGTGGCGCTCGCCATGATGGCGTCCGCACCTGCCTTGATCGTGCTGGCGGCACTCGCCCTTTGGGGCCCTCTCCCGGTCGCTCCGGCGCTAACCGCCGGCGCTGCGACGCTCGCAGCGACCGGGTTCATTGTCGGTCGTTGGGTCGGCGCGGTGGAGACGCTGAGGGGTGCGGTCGAGGCTCTTGCGCGGGATGAGGGAGCGGCTGGCCCGGCAGCGCGACGCATCACGCCGATGGTCGGCGAGCTGTGGCTCGCCATCGTTAGGCTGATCCGGGTCTTGCGCGACCAGGTCCGCAGCGCGCAGGGGCGGCTCGCCGCCGCGGAGGCGGTTATTGCTGCGGTGCCGGACCCGCTGATCCTGCTCGACGACCGGCGGCGGGTCGTCCGCGCCAACGCCCAGGCGGCATCCTTTGTCGGTATTGGCGACGGGCCGCGCGACCTCGCTGCCGTGCTGCGCAACCCGGCGGTGCTGGGGGCGGCGGATGCCGTGCTGCGCGGCGAGGCGGCACGTGTGGTCGATTTCACGGTCACCATTCCAATCGAGCGGCAGCTGCGGGCACGTTTGGCCCGCCTCGACCCCCCATCCCTCGATGGTGCTGTCGTGGTGCTCAGCCTCCACGACATCACCCAGCTGAAGCGCGCCGAGCAGATGCGCGCCGACTTTATTGCCAATGCGAGCCACGAGCTGCGCACACCACTGACCACGCTCACCGGCTTTATCGAGACCCTGCGCGGGCCGGCGCGCGAGGATGCCGAAGCGCGCGAGCGCTTTCTCGCGATCATGCACGAGCAAGCCGCCCGCATGATCCGCCTCGTCGAGGATTTGTTGTCGCTGTCGCGGATCGAGCTCAACGAGCATGTCATGCCGCAGGGAAGTGTGGCGCTCGGGCCGTTGCTGCATCACCTCGCCGACACGCTCGAGCTGCGTGCCGGCGAGCGCGGCATGCATATCCGGCTGGATATGCCGCCCGATCTGCCCGACGTGATCGGCGACCGCGACGAGCTCGCCCAGCTGTTTCAAAACCTCCTCGACAACGCGATCAAGTATGGCCGCGCCGGCAGCGAGATCTCGGTGACGGCCACGAGCGGAGCCCGTCTTCCCTACGGCGGCGAGGTTGGGGACGCCGCGTTTCTATCGGTCGCCGTGCGGGATCAGGGCGAGGGCATCGCCCGCGAGCACCTGGCGCGGCTGACCGAGCGGTTCTACCGCGTCGACACCGCGCGCTCGCGCGAAATGGGCGGGACCGGGCTCGGGCTCGCGATCGTCAAGCACATCCTCAACCGCCACCGCGGATTTCTCGATATCGACAGCACCCTCGGCGCCGGCTCGATGTTCACTGTCTTCCTGCGCCCGCACGGCGCCGCGGCGCCGGGACCAGAAAGCGTCAGTAGACCATGAACGCATGTTTTGTGCGCGCGGGGGGTGTTGGATCACTTCGCCGTGGAGAGGAGGGAGCGGCGCAGCATCGGCAACGCCAAGGCCAAGCCCGCAAGTTGGGCAAGAACAAAGCCCGGCACATCCGCTGGCCGGATGCCGGCAAACGTGTCGGTCAGCGACCGGGCGATCGTTACCGCTGGATTGGCGAATGAGGTGGACGCAGTGAACCAATAGGCGCCGGTGATGTAGGCGGCGACAGCAAAGGCCGTCACCGGCTCGCGGTGGGCGCGGCAGCCCCATATCACAGTCAGCAGGCCAAACGTCGCTACGACCTCGGCGACCCACTGAGGAAGCCCGGTGCGGGCATGCTGCGAGAGCTGCCAGATCGGCAGCTCGAACATGACATGCGCCAGCCACACGCCGAGGATGGCGCCCACGATTTGAGCGGCGATATAGGCCGGCACCGCGTGCCAGCGCAGGCCCTCAGTCGCTGCGGCGGCCAATGTCACGATGGGGTTCATATGAGCGCCGGACTGCGGCCCGAAGGCGAGAATCAGCGCCGTCAAAGCGCCGCCCGTTGCGATAGCATTGGCGAGCAAGGCGAGGCCGACAGCCGCTCGGCCATGATGCCCGAGCCGACCACGGCGATCAGCAAAAACGCGGTAGCGACGAGCTCGATAAAGGCCTCGCGCACAACGGGGCGGCTCAGCGCACGCCGCCGTACCGTTGCGATCGATGCCACGATGTCCGGTTCTTAGGCGAGGCAGCGGGAGGGAGCGCAACAGGGCTCTGCGACGGCCTCTTCG
>DATNKF010000162.1:0-3669 GCA_035603555.1 Allostellaceae bacterium | reverse complement strand
GTCATCTCAGGAGGCCTTACCACATATTCCGTCGCAGTTGGCACAGCAGGTTTACGTGGCACACCCGCTCTGGTGCTGGGCCGCCGGAGCGGTCCCGATCCGGAAGTAGTCTTTGCCATCACCGCGTCTCCGTACTTTGTAATGGCCACTCAATCGGCAGCGGCGGCGACTGTCAGATAGGGATGCCTGGCCTCGCCGTCACCTAAGGCCGCGAGCTGCTCCACTGGCGCGGGATCGCAGCTGCTTTCGATTTCCGCGGGCGCCAGCTGCAAGCCGTCGACAAGTAGGAAGCCGCTCTGCCGGAGCTGCAGCTCGAACAAGTGCCGCCGCTCGGCCTCCAGTTGGGCGACCTTGCGCATCGGCCATATGCCATTGGCCAGTGCGCCGAGCGCTGCGACATTGTTGGTCACCACTGACGCGCCAATGCCAAAGCCCAAGGTGAACACACCCACAACACAGGCGATGTTGGGGACGAGGATCATGATCCAGCTGTTGAAGACATTGCGCTCGAGTTCACGCGCGATGTCCATCAGTTCGCACAATTTGCCGAGACCCTGCTCCATGAACACGACGTGCGCCGTGTCCGTGGCAATCGACGTCGCGCCACGCAGAGAAATCGAGACATCGGCCTTCTTCAATGCGATGGCGTCGTTAATGCCGTCGCCGACAAAACAGACCTTGCGGCCTTCCTTCTGCAGTTGTTCGACGTAATAGGCCTTGTCTGCGGGCAGCACTTGCGCGAAGTAGCGATCCATCCCGAGCTCCTCGGCGAGCTTGCGGGTCGGCGCCTCGTGGTCGCCCGAAATGATCGCGATGTGGTCGATGCCGCGCTCCCGCAAGCCACGCACGATGCCGCGGACCTCAGGCCTCACTGACGCCCGCAGCTCGAGCGCGCCGCCGAACTCATCGTCCACCGCGATCATCACCATTGTATGACCTTCGCGATGTGTCTCGTCGAGCGCCTCTTTGACCTCTCGCGTCAGCGGGATGCGTTCCATCTCCATGAAGCGACGGCTGCCGACGCGCACCCGATGCCGGTCAATGACGACCGTGATGCCGTAGCCAACCTTGTACTGGGTCGCGTCGGTCAGCGGCAAACGGAGGCCGCTCTCCTGTGCCTTCTGGAGGATCGCAAGCGCGATTGGGTGATGAAATCTCCGCTCCGCCGCGGCAGCAAAACGGAGGATTTGCAAGGGCTTGAAACCATTGGCAGCAATCATACGGCCGACCTCGGGCCGTTCGCGGGTGAGCGTGCCAGTCTTGTCAAAGAGGACCGTGTCGATCTCGCAGAGAAGATCGAGCGCCCGTCCGTCCTTTACCAGGATGCCCTTCTGCGCGCACAGCGCCAATGTCGACAGCATCCCTAATGGCGCCGCCATCCGAATGCCAGTACCGAGATCGCTGTTGAGCGCCGCCACCGCGCCTTGCGAGCCGATGGTGGCCCAGGCAAGACCGCCGATGGCCAAGGTCGGGATCACTGCCTTGTCGGCGAGCCGTTCGCCCCTGTGCTGCGATGCCAGCTTGTAGCCGGCGGTGTCGTTCATGATCTGAGCGATCTGCGCAGTCGCGGTCTCGCTGCCCGATTTTTCAACTGCGACGTACATCTTGCCCGCTACCATGAGGGTCGACGCGAAGACGCGGTCGCCCACGCCCTTTTCGGCAGGTGTGGATTCCCCGGTCAGAGCGTGCTGGTCGATCATCGCAAGGCCGTCAACGATAATGCCGTCGACCGGCACCACCTCCCCCGTGTGAACGACCACGACATCTCCCTTGTTGAGCCGGTCCAGCGGCACCTGGATTTCGACACCGTCGTGCATCAGCCAGACATAGCGCGGTTGTTTGCCGAAAGCCCCCAAGAGCAGCTTTTTAGAGCTGTCCTCGGTGCGACGGACTAGAAACCGGCCGAACGACAGGCACCAGGCAAGGATCGCGCCCGGGAACACGTGCAGGGAGGCGAGGCAGCCCAGGACGACGATCGAGTCGAGCACATCGACCCCGAGCCGGTGCTCCGTGGAGAGCACCCGATAAGCACTTCGGAAGCTCGGGAGCGATGTGTAGGCAAATAACGCGGCCGAGACCGGCATCAGCGGCGGCATTGCAAACTGGGCAATCGCGGCCAGCGGTATAGAGGCCGTGCAGAGAGCCAGCTCCAGTTCGGGCTTGTCGAGCTGCTCGGGATGTTCGGCATTGGCCAGCACGCCGTCGAGGATCTCGATGATCTGCGCCGGACCGAGTTGACGGGGGTCGTAGTCGATCTTGGCCCGGCCGTTGCGCGAGCTCGTCTCATAGCGGTCGACCCCGAGAACGCTCATCAGCTCGCGCTCGATCGCCTCGCACAGGACGGCTTTGCGGTAGAGAACGGGATTCTCGAGCTTGATCATACCGACGCGCTCGCACGTCACCCGCCAACCCGTCACCCTTCGTGCGTAGCGGTAGTAACGAACCACACCGTGCTGGTCCCGGGCTGTGACCGCCGGTGGCACATCCATTGGCGCTGCCCGGGAGCCGGCTGCCGCCTCGCTCGGCCCATCGCTCGCCACCAGCAGCGCGGCTAAATTCTGGAGGACTTGGCGATGACCGCGTTGTGTAGGGTCAAACCGCAGCTCGATCGCCGGGGTCGGGGCCGGCGCGATCACCACACTCTCGATCTCCGGCGCCAAGAAGGCACGCTCGACAAACCGCCGACACAGCCGGTCGTCCGGATCGGCGAACAACCGGGCACTCTCAATCCGAATGACGCCGTCTTCGGGAAGCAGGACCTTTATGTCGACACCGCGGACAGCGTCGGTGCCGGCAACCTCGTGATCCATGATCTCGTCCCTTGCGCTCGGTTTCCGCCCCGCTGTGATGCCGCAACAACCGCTCGATCCGGGGCTCTCAGCGAGGCGGTTGATCAGCCGTCCAGCTCGTCCATGGCGGCGCGACCGCCGTCGCGGAACCCGTGCATCACCGGATTTTCTTGCGGTAACGACTGAGCGACGAACACGGCGGCGTAGACGACCCCATACGCCAGTGCGTACGACCCGCTGTAAATCATCCGCGAGATGGTCTGCAGCATGTCCGACCCGGCCTCGGCCTCAGCCTCTTCTCCCGTCGGGATGGCAGGCTCCGACGCTATTCCTCCTGTGCCTTTCGAGGTCGAGGAGGCCGGCCGCGTTGAAGGCTCCCGGGCAGGGCTCGCGCTGCCTGTCACTGCCATAGTCATTATCCTCCAGAAGTGGGTCCCGGACGGCGTTTCTTGTGAGATTAGCACAGGTTTTTTAAAACCAACAACCGAATGGAGCTCCAATTCGCCTCAGCCGACTGTCGAGCAATAATCAAATGCACTTGATAGACGTTCTATTGTTAACTCGAGTGCTCAGGAAATTCAGGTCACGTTTGATAAGCCAGTTTGTCATCGAGTGTGGTGTCGTCGTCGCTATGGAGAAACCCTCGCACTCTCTTCGTGGCCGACAGGAGCCCTCGCGAACCGATTGCCTTCAGCGTTCGTGCCGCGATAACGGTGCCGGTCACGGCCTATGCCGCCGCTCTGCTGTTTATCCCGTTATCCCTTGCTCTGCGCTACCTCGTTGACGCGCCGGCGACTTGCCATCGCCATACTAGCCGATTGGATCCGGTGTGCCACCGAACAGCTCGCAGAGCGCGCCGGCAGCGCCATCGGCGGCCTGC
>DATNKF010000161.1:0-2128 GCA_035603555.1 Allostellaceae bacterium | reverse complement strand
GCGGCGGCACTCGGCCCCGAGGTCGCGATCGGTGAGCCGTCAGGCGGCTATGTCGGTCGCCTGATCGTCGCACCGGATCACGGTCCGATGGGCACGCCGCTGACAGTGACCGCTGAGGGACTGCCCGCCGGAGAGGAATTCCAGCTCGTCTGGCGCACGGTCGACGGCGCGTGGAAGGTCACTGACGCGGAATACCGCGGCCGCGAGTACCGGGCGGTCGCCTACGAGATCGCGAAGGCGAGAACCGACCAGGCCGGGCGCCTCAGTGCGACACTCGTGGTACCGGAAGATTTCGGCTTCATGCACGACATCGTGCTGCAGCAAGGCGGCCGCCTCCTCACCCAGACCGGCTTCTCGATCGACATGACGGTGGAGATCGCGCCAAAGAGCGGGCCGATCGGCACGCCGATCACCGTCGAGGTCAAGGGCATCGGTTGGCGGTCGCTCGTCAATTCGTGGGATATGCTCTACGACAACAATTTCACCGGCTGGATTTCGTCGGTGACGACGCACGGCTCCGCGCGCTTCACGATCCCGGCGACCGGCGGGCCCGGTGTGCACATTCTGGAGGTGCTGCACGGAGAGCTGACATTTCCATATCGCAACATGCAGCAAAGTCCCGAGCCGGACCGGCCGCGCTGGGCGATCCCGTTCACCGTCACGGCGGGCGCGCCGGTGCTTCCGCCACCGCCGGAACAGCAGGCGCAGAAAAATGTGCGGGTGCCACGGCCGCAAGTTGACCTCGTGGCCACGCCGCAGTCCTCCGGCGTCGGAGAGGCGGTTCTGGTGCGGAGCGATGGACTGGCCCCCGGCACGAGCTATCAACTCAACTGGACCCGCGTTGTCGGCAACCGGATGACCGGGGCCGGCTGGCAAGAATTGTCCACGGTCGTCGCCGAGAGCAAAGCGGACGGGGCCGGGCGTGCCGAATTCCGCTTCACCGTCCCGGACGATCTGGGCGGTGCGCACGGCTTATGGATCGACACCGGTTCGGCGAAAAAGACCGGGACATATTGGATCACGCCGACAGCGCTGCCGCTCGATGTCAGCCGTGGGCCGGTGGGCAGCACCTTCACGATCCATCTGAAGGGCGTCGGCTGGACCGAGACCGCCAACATCTACACTCTGGTCTACGACAACAGCTATATCGGCTATGCCTGCGCCTTCAACAGCCAGGGCGATGTCGAGATCCCGATCAAGGCGACCGGCGCGCCGGGCTGGCATTTCATCGATCTCTACCCCGGCATCTACAAGGGCGCCGAGACGCGGCCGAACAACTTCCGCATCCCCCAGCTGACCTACGCGCAGGACCATCCTGGCGAGGATCTGCCCGCCTTCCACTTCGCCGTTGAGGTGATGGCCGGCGAGGCTCGCGCCGCCCTTTCGCAATAGCTATGGCGCGCAGGTGGGATCGAGCGTCGGGAAGCCCGGGGGCGGGCGGCGCGCTTGGCTCGCCTGCTCGAAGGCGTAGGCGAGACGCAAGAGAGTGGGCTCGCTCCAGGCGCGGCCGGTGAAGGTGGCGCCGTAGGGGTAGTCGGGCGTCTCCTTGTCGCGCACCCCGGCGACGAAGCCGGCGGGGACCTGGACGCTCGGATACCCGGCCTTGGCGGCGATCGCGGCCCCGGCAGTGCCGGGGAACAGCACCGCTTCGAGCTGGTGCCGGTCCATATAGGTGTCGAGCCCCAAGGCGCGTGAGGCGCGCAGATCCATCTGCCGCGCCGAGATGTATTCCAGCTCGCTGAGGTCGCCGCGCGTCGCCTCGGCGGCGAGAAAGATATCCTGGCCGAACCGCAATGCGCGCTCGGCATTGGCCGCATTGAAGGCGACGATGTCGGCGAGACTGCGCATCTGCGTCCCCGTGGCCCAGTCGCGGAGATAGAGGTTGAGGTCGTGCTTCAATTCATAGACGAAGACGATCGACCGCCGTGCCGGTTGGTACTTGGTCGGGCTTTCCGAATTGCGGTTGAGGATCGCCATCTCCGTACCCGGGCCGCCGATCCAGCCTTCGGTCGGGATGTTGGCGCGGACGATCGTCGCTCCTTGTGCTTCTAGGACGGCGATCGCCTCGCGCATCACGGTTGCGGCGCGTGCCGACAACGGACCGTAGTAGAAATCGTTGGCGGGGTCG
>DATNKF010000160.1:0-2359 GCA_035603555.1 Allostellaceae bacterium | reverse complement strand
ACAGCATTTGCGCGCCGACCATCGCGGTGTTGGTGGTCGGGTCGTATTGCGGGGCGACCTCGACGACATCGCCGCCGACGAGGTCGATGCCGGCGAGGCCGCGCAGGATCGCCTGCGCCTCGCGGGGCGTCAGGCCGCCGGCCTCGGGCGTGCCGGTGCCGGGCGCAAATGCGGGGTCGAGGCCGTCGACATCGAAGGAAATGTAGGTCGGTCCGCCGCCGACGACCGCGCGGGCTTGCTCGACGACGGCGGCAATGCCGAGCCGGTCGACATCCTCGATGTGCAGCACCGTCATCCCCGACTCGTAGGAGAACCCCCAGAATGCCTCGGCCGGGCCGCGGATGCCGATCTGGATCGTGCGCTCGGGGTCGAGCACGCCGGCGAGTACCGCCTGGCGGAAGGGCCCGCCATGATGGAATTTCGAGCCGTCGATCTCGCCCATCGTATCGCAATGGGCGTCGATATGGACGAGCCCGACCGGGCGGTCCTGCCCCAGACCCTGAAGGATCGGGAAGGTGATCGAATGGTCGCCGCCGACCGAAAGCGGCCGCACGTCGGCCTTTTGGATGCGGGCGTAGAACGCCGCGATGTCCTCGATCGAGCTGTCGAGGCTGAAGCGCGAGCGCAGCGGTACGTCGCCGATGTCGGCCGCTTGGCATTCGCCGCGCGGCGCCACCTTGAGCGCGTGGTTGTAGGGGCCGATCCGCTCGACCTGGCGCACCGCCCGCGGCCCCAAACGAGCGCCAGCGCGGTTGGTGACGCCGAGATCCATCGGCACGCCGACCAGCGCCACCTCAAGCCCGCCGAAATCAGGCAGATCAGGCGCCTCCGGGCGGTACGACATGTCCAGCAGGCTCGACAGACCGGCATAGGGCATCGCCCGCCGGTAGTCTTGGCCGAAGACCAGCGACAGCGCCTTTTTGAACTCGGCTGGGGCGACTTCGGTTTCCTTGGCGCCGGTATATTTGGCGCGAAGTGCCTCGAGCTTGGCCTTGTCGAACATCGCGCGGAGCCTAGCGTCCTCCCCGGACTCGCGGCGGCAGCATCACCTTCCACGGGTCGGGCATCTCGCCGACGGCGACCTCGATCAGGGTTGTTCCGCGCCGCTTCAGCGCCGCGGCGAGCTCGCGGCCGAGACCCTCGGGGGTCGTCGCGCGCACCCCGGCGGCGCCGAAGCTCTCCGCCATCTTGGGGAATTGCGGGTTCAACAGATCGACGCCGATCAGCCGGTTGCCGTAATCCTCCTTCTGCATCCGCCGGACATTGCCGAAGGCGCCATCGGCAAAGACGATGGCAACGATGTCGATGCCGTGCTTGACCGCGGTCGACAGCTCCTGGACGTTGTACATGAACCCGCCGTCGCCCGAGACCGAGACGACCGGCAGATCGGGCCGCCCGACCTTGGCGCCCAACGCCGTCGCAAAGCCGAAGCCCAAAGTGCCCTGGTAGCCGCTGTGGATATAGGTCCGCGGGCGGTAGACCGGGAACGCCATCCGCCCGACATAGCCGACCTGGGTCAGGTCCTCGACATAGATCCCGTCCTCTGGCAATTCGGCGCGGATCGCCTTGAGGTACTCGCATTGCGGGCCGAGCTTGTCGGCGAGGTCGGCGAGGGTGCGCGCCTTCAATCCCTCGAGCTCGTCCTTGCGCGACGGCCGACTGATGGTACGGCGCTCGAGCGCCTGGTGGAGTGCGGCGAGCGCCGGCTTGGCGTCGGCGACGATGCCGAGGGCCGGCCGTTGAATGCGGGTGATCTCGACCGGGTCGATGTCGATACGGATCAGCTTCAGATCGCGGTCGAAGCCCCAGCGCATCTGCGGTTGATTGAGCCGGGTGCCGACGGCCAGCACGACATCGGTGTCGCGCCACAATGCGTGGCCCGCCAACGCCGGCTGGGCGAGATAATGGCGGTCGCTGACGATTCCCTTGCCGCCGGTGAAGCTGACGACCGGCGCCTCGAGCATCTCGGCGATGGCAAGCACCTCATCGGCCGCACCGACAGCACCGCTGCCGACAAAGAGGAGCGGTTTCTTGGCGTCGGCGAGGAGGGCCGCGGCCTTGTCGATCTGCTCGGCGTCGATCGCTGTTTCGTCCGACGACACGTCTGCGGCCGGCAGGGTTACCTCGGTCTCGAGTGCCAGCACATCGGGCGGGATTTCGAGACCGACCGGCCGCGGGCGGCCGTGGTACAACTGGCGGAACGCCTCGTTGACGAGGGTGCCGGTTTGCGTCGGGTGCTCGATGCGTGCGGCCCATTTGGTCAGCCGCCGCAGGATCCCGAGCTGGTCGGGGATCTCGTGCAACAGGCCAAAGCCCCGGCCGATCAGATCGGAGGCGACTTGGCCGCTGATGCACAGGA
>DATNKF010000159.1:0-8041 GCA_035603555.1 Allostellaceae bacterium | reverse complement strand
CCAAGATCGAGCTGGTAATCAACCTGAAGACCGCCAAGGCGCTCGGCCTCACCCTGCCGCCGAGTATTCTCGACCTTGTCGACGAGGTGATCGAGTAGCGATAGCTGCCGAGTGCCCGCCTTGGCCGAGGGCATGGCGCATTCTCGCGCGACTGGGTTAACCTCACGAGCGCCAGGTCGGATCACAACCGGCGGGATTTGCTTGGGGAGGGTGCTGATGCGCGAGGACGAGAGCGGGCGCGAAGAGAGCAGATTGATATCGCGGCGGACGCTGGTCGGGGCAATCGCCGCCGGCGCCGCGGTCGCCGGGTCGCGGCGCGCGCTGGCCCAGGCGGAGCGGGGCGTGCCGCAGACCGTGGTCACGAGTCCGCCGCGCGACTTTGGCCCTAATGGGGCGCCGTCGACCTATTTCTGGGATCCCGACGTTGTCTTTGTCGATCCGCTGTTCCGGCAATATGTGCAACCAAACACCCCAATCATGCGGCTATGGACGGGCTCGCTGTGGGCGGAGGGCCCGGCGTGGAACGCCCAAGGCCGGTATCTGGTATGGAGCGACATCCCTAACAATCGGCAGTTGCGCTGGCTGGAGGACAATGGTGCGGTCAGCGTCTTCCGCATGCCCTCGAACAACAGCAACGGCAACACCTTCGATTTTCAGGGCCGTCAGATCTCCTGCGAGCATCTGACGCGGCGCGTCGTCCGCTACGAGCTCGACGGCTCGGCGACGGTGATTGCCGACTCGTATAACGGCAAGCGCCTCAACTCGCCGAACGACGTCGTCCCCCATCCCGACGGCAGCATCTGGTTCACCGACCCGCCCTATGGCGGCCAGCTCTACGAGGGCGAGCCCGACGCGGCAGGAGGCCCGAGCAACGCCGCCGGGCATCTCAACCCGCGGCTCGGCCAGCCGGCCGGCTTCGTCGGCGGCAAGCGCGAGCTGCCGACCAACGTCTACCGTGCTGACCCAGGCGGGCGGCTCGACATCGTCGTCACCGAGGACCAGGTGCCCGACCCGAACGGGCTGTGCTTCTCGCCCGACTACAAAAAGCTCTATGTGATCAGCACCGGCAAGGGGCCGGGCGACGCGGGGCCGGGCGGCAAGGGCGACATGCATGTCTTCGACGTCGGGTCGGACAACAAGCTGTCGAACCAGAAGCTGTTCACTGATTTCATGGTCGACGGGGTGAAATGCGGTCCGGACGGCGCGCGCTGCGACGTCGACGGCAATGTCTGGTGCTCGAGCAATGCCCGCGGCGACCTCGGTTATAGCGGGGTGACCGTGTGGACCCCGGAGGGCAAGCTGATCGGCCGGATCCGTCTGCCCGAAACCACCGGCAATCTGTGCTTTGGCGGCCCCAAGCGCAACCGGCTGTTCATGGCCGCCAGCCGGTCGCTCTATGCCGTCTACGTCAGCACCCAGGGGGCGGCGCCGGGCTGAGAGCTGAATTTTTCAACCGGGGAAATTTTTTGCGGCACTTGCCCGTTCTTCTCGTTCAGACGATGACCGCTCGCGTAGTAATGATGGCCAAATTGTGAATAATAACCCTTGCAAGCCAAATATTTGACAAAATTAGGCTCTTAAGCATGATATTTTTAGGGCCGTAGGGAAGTGAATAACCGATATTACGTTGTGGGCTTCGACGGCGTCTACGCCGCCTCTATTAGGAGAAATCGATGTTTAAGTTTTCGCGACTGCCGCTCGGCTTGCTGGCGCTAACCGTTGCGGCACCGGTGTTTGCTCAGCCTGCAACAACCCAGACCAGCCCGACGTCACCATCGGGCACGATGGCGCCGGCCATGCCCGCCACGCCGCGGGCGCCGGACGCTGCGGTCTCGCCGAGGGCGAGCCTGGTCGACATCAATTCCGCAACGGCGCAGGAACTGAAGGCGCTGCCCGGCGTCAGCGAGGAGGATTCAACGAAAATTATCCGCGGGCGCCCCTATGCGGATAAGAACCAACTCGTGTCGCGGCATGTGGTTCCCGAGGCGACCTACGACAAGATCAAGGACCACGTCGTCGCCAAGCAGCCCAAGTCGTAACCATCCATCCGCGCATGTTTGGGGGCCGCGGCGCAAGCCGCGGCCTTCCATTTTCCGGGTCACTGACGCGCGGTCAGACCGCGCTGTTCGAGCAGTGCCGCGATCGTCGGGTCACGGCCACGAAAGGCGCGGTAGAGTTCCATCGGATCGCGGGTGTCGCCGGCGCTGTAGATGTCCTTCAGACGCGCCGCCAGTGCTGGCTCGAAGACATCACCGGCCTCGATGAACGCCGCAAAGCCGTCGGCGTCCAACACCTCCGCCCACAGATACGCATAATACCCAGCGGCGTAGCCGCCGCCGGCGAAGAGGTGCTGGAAGTGGGCGGGACGATGGCGCAGGCCAATCTCTTTCGGCATGCCGATCCGGTCGAGCAGTTCAACTTCGAACCGCGCGAGATCCAATGCTTCCGACCGCACCTCACAGTGGAGCTCGAGGTCGAGCAATGCCGAGCCGGTGTACTCCACCGTCGCAAAGCCCTGGTTGAAGGTTCGCGCCGCGAGCAGCCGGCGCAGCAGCGCCTCGGGGATCGGCTCTCCGGTCCGGTAGTGGCGCGCGTAGTTGCGCAATGTTTCCGGCGCCGACATCCAGTGCTCGAAGATCTGCGACGGGAACTCGACAAAATCCTGACGCACCGCGGTGCCGGACTGCGAGCGATAGCGCACCCGGCTCAGCAATCCGTGCAGCCCATGCCCCAACTCGTGGAACAAGGTCTTGGCGTCATCGAAGCTCAGCAGGGTCGGCTCGCCTTTGGCGAAATTATTGTTGTTGACGATGATCGGAGCCACAGCGCCATCGAGCGTCTCCTGGTCGCGGTAACGGCTCGACCACGCGCCCGACTGCTTGCCGGGCCGGGCGAAATTGTCGTGCAGGAACACGCCGACGTGATCGCCGGCATCGTCGCGCACTTCCCAGACCCGCACATCCGGGTGGTAAACGGCAACGTCAGTGCGCTCGGTGAAGCTCAGGCCGAACAGGCGACGGGCCGCATCGAACGCCGCCTCCACCATGTTGTCGAGGACGAAATACGGCTTCACCTCGGTCTCGTCGAGGTCGTACTCGGCCTGCCGGACCTTTTCGGCGTAATAGCGCCAGTCCCACGGCTCGATCGCCTCGTTCAGCCCGTCGGCCCGGGCCACCGCCTCGAGCTTCCTCCGTTCCTCGTGGGCCTTGTCCTTGGCCGGCTCCCAAACCTGCAGCAGCAGACGCTCGACCGCGTCGGCCGTCTTGGCCATCGAATCGTCGAGCCGGTAGGCGGCGAAGTTGTCGTAGCCCAGGAGCCGCGCCTGCTCGGCCCGCAACGACACGATCTCGCGAATGAGCGGAGCATTGTCGCGCGCACCTTCGTGTGTCCCGCGTGCAGTCCACGCCTCCCAGAGAGTGCGGCGCAGATCACGGCGCGAGGAAAACGTCAAAAACGGCTCGGCGGCAGACCGTGCCAGGGTGACGACCCAGCGCCCCTCGATCCGGCGCTCTTTGGCCGCCTGCATGGCGGCTGTACGGGCGAAATCGGGAAGCCCATCGAGGTCAGCCTCGACAAGCACCAGCTGCCAGTCGCGCTCGTCGTGCAGCACGTTTTGCCCGAAGAGAGTATGCAAGACGGCGAGGCGCTCGGCGAGCGCGGCCATGCGCGCCTTCTGCTCGGGACCCAGCAATGCCCCGTTGCGCACCAGGCGCAGATGGTAGCGTTCGAGGAGCCGCATCTGGTCCTCGGCGAGCGCCAGCGTTTCCCGCCGCGCATAGAGGTCGGCGATCCGCGTAAACAGTCCCTCGTCGAGGGCGATCCGCATCCGATGCTGAGCGAGCCTGGGAGCGTAGTCGCGGGCGATCGCCTCAAGCGCATCGTTGCTGTCGCTCGCATCGAGGTTAAAGAACACGCGGCTCACCCGGTCGAGAAGGCGGCCGCTGCGCTCCAGCGCTTCGATGGTGTTGGCGAAGCTCGGCGGCCCGGTGGTGCTGGTGATCGCGGCGATTTCGCCGCTCTGCTCGGCCATGCCTCGGTCAAACGCCGGCGGAAAGTGCTCGGGGCGAATGCGGTCGAACGGCGGCAGACCGAACGGCGTTGTCCAGACTTCGAAGAACGGGTTTTCGGTCACTTGAGAATCCTCGTTGGCGCCGACGCTGCGAACCTCACCATGCCTCGCGGCCGCGCTCGGGACGGCCGAGCGGCCTTGCCTCCCGCGCCGCGCGCTGTTCGGCTTCGTGCTTGTCGAACATGGCGCGGGCAGCGGCGGTGCGCTTTTCGCTGAGCTCGTCACGATGCTCGGTGCACCACTCATAGGACTCGATGCGCGGCCGGTTGTCGCGGCTGAAATGCGGCATCACGTAGCGCGCGTAGAGCTCATAGGAGCGCTTGGTCTCCTCCCAATCGGCCCAGTTGTGGGCCTGCTGCAGAAAGACCCCGAACGCCCCCTGCTTGGCCTGCAGCCGCTCGATCAGCTCGATCGCGTCGTCCGGCGTGCCGACCACGCCATAGCGGTTCTCGACGAACCATTCGAGCGGGTCCGCCCCTTCGGGCACGATGAAGCGGCGCTGGTTGTTGTTCAGGTAGTTTAGATACCGCTCGAACCCGAAGCGGGCGTTCCGAAACGCCTTTTCGCGGGTCTCAGCGATGTGCATCGGCCCGACGAGGCGAAGCCGCGCGGGGTCCATCTCGCGGCCATGCTCGGCCGCGAGATCGCAGGCAATCTGCCAGTTGCTGGCTAATGCGTCATAGCCGAAGGGGTTGGTTGCGGCGACGCAGATCATGCTGAGGTCGTATTTCCCGGCGAGCCGACCGCCCGAGGGCGTGACGGCGCTGACCACCGCCATCTCGGGGTGGGGCTTGGTATAGGGCGGCAGGTGCAGCCGGGCATTGACGAGCGTGTACCAGTCGGTCTTCTCGGTCACGGTCTCGTCGCGGAAGAGACGCAGGATCACGTCGATCCCCTCGGCCATGCGGTCACGCTGGGTCATCGGGTCGATCCCGAGCATCAGCGCGTCCGAGGCGAGGAGACCCGGCCCGGCGCCGAACATGACCCGGCCGCGGGTGTGGTGGTCGAGCTGGACGATGCGGTCGGCCACCATCAGCGGATTGTGGTAGGGCAACGAGATCACGCCGGTGCCGAAGCGAATGAATTTGGTGCGCTCAGCGGCAATAGCGATGAAAATCTCGGGCGAGCTGATGGTCTCGAACCCGGCGGAGTGGTGCTCGCCGATCCACGCCTCGTGAAAGCCGAGCCGGTCGAGCCACACCATCAGCTCGAGGTCGCGGTCGAGGCAGGCCGTCGGATTCTCTTCCACCGGATGGAACGGCGGCAGAAAGATCCCGTGCCGGAGGGTGATCTGGGTCATCAAAGCCTCGCTCTCGGCGTATCATCAATGACCGCATTATAGGGAAAGGGGACGCAATGGCGATCAAGCGCGAGAAAATTCAGCCCCAGGGCATCCATGTCGTGATCAGAGCCGGTCAACCGGCTTACACGCATGTCGTCACGGTCAGCGGCACCGGGCGCATGATCTTTGTCGCCGGGCAATTGGCCCGCGACGCCGACGGCAACTGCGTGGGCAAGGGCGACATGCGCGCCCAGATCCAGCAGGTCGGGGAGAACATCAAAACCTGCCTCGAAGCGGCCGGCGCCACCCTCGCCGACATCGTCAAGACCAACACCTACGTCACCGATTACGAGGAATTCTCGAAACATGGCGATATGCGTTTGCGCTATTTCGGCCCGGCCACACCGACCAGCACGACCGTCGAGGTTCGCCGGCTGGCTGGCCTCGACTTCATGATCGAGATCGAGGCGATCGCCTTCGTCGATAACTGAGTTTGCCCCTCTCCGCGCAAGCGGGGGCGAGGGAGAGAGCCGCTGCAAGTCCCTCGCCCCGCGATAGCCGGGAGAGGAGGGGCCCGCGAAGCGGGAGGGTGAGGGGCCGCTTATCCCGGCTCCGTGTCGAGTCCGGGTCCGGCGTCGGCTAGCTCCTTTCAGGCGATAACGCCCTCTTCGCGCAATGCCCGGATCTCGGTCTCGTGGAAGCCTGCTACCCGCAGCACCTCGTCGCTGTGCTCGCCGACGGCGGGCGCCGGGCGCGGCTTTGCCTTCTCCTGGCCTCTGATCCAGATCGGGCTGTTGACCGTCAGCGAGCTGCCGTCGGCGAACGGTACCAACGCCTCACTGGCGAGCATCTGGGCATCGCCGGCGATCTCGTCCATATCGGCGACGACGCCGAAGATCAGCCCCGCGGCGTCGAGGATCGCGCGCCATTGGGCCTGGTCCTTGGTGGCGAAGATCCCGTCGAGGATCTGGATCAGCTCGCGCGCATGCCCCTCGCGCGACGCGACCGTGGCAAAGCGCGGATCGTCCAGCACGTCCGCCCCCAAACATTCCTTTAACTTCTCCCAACGCCATTCGTCGGCAGCAATCGACAGCAAGAGCCAACGCCCGTCACGGCAACGGTAATGGACCCTGAGCGCGTTCAACCCGCGCTCGCGCGGCGGTTGCGGCACGACCTTGTCGCCGCACAGGGCGGCCTGCACCGAACAGCCGTTCGCCCACAGCCCGTTGGCCAACAAGGACGACCCGACATAGCCGCCCTTCCCGGTGCGCTCGCGCTGATAGAGTGCGGTGACGATGGCGCCATAGGTCGCCATCGCCGAGGGATGGTCGCCCATGCCCGGCAAGGACCGCGCCGGAGCGACCTCTTCCCCGGCGCGCACCAGATGCATCAAGCCCGAACGGGCCCACCAGGCGGTGGCATCAAAGCCCGGCTTATCGGCTTCCGGGCCGGTCTCGCCGTAGCCGGTGAACGAGGCATAGATCAACCGCTCGTTGAGCGGCGAGAGATCCTCGTAAGTAATGCCGAGCCGGCGGCGCACCGGCGGCGGGTAATTGGTGATGAACACGTCGGCATCGCCGACCAGCCGGCGCAGCACCGCCTGCCCGGCCGACGAGCGGAGGTCGAGCGCCAGGCTCTTCTTGTTGCGCCCGTCGAGCACAAATCCGGGATTGCTCGCGAGCCCCGATCCGACCGGCGGCGTCGCGCGGCGGCGGTAGGGGTCGCCGGCGCCCGGCGCCTCGATCTTGATCACCTCGGCGCCGAAATCCGACATCACCGTCGCCGCCGCGGGCCCCGCGATGAAGCTCGCGCAGTCGATCACCTTCAGCCCGTCGAAGACGCGCTCGCTCATTGAGCCTCTCCCTCAAACCGCGAGTCGGAATGCGTTGCCGTCGCGCACGATCCGGCCGGCAGTGCGCCCGGCGAAGTGCGTGCCGATGACCAGGGTCGGGCGGTCGGCGAGGCCGGTCAACATCCGCTCGCGGGTTTGCCGCGCCAGGGCCGGATCGGAATCGGCGGTCGACGACCACTCGGGACGCGCGATCTGGCAGGGGTGGTGCATGAAGTCGCCGGTGATCAGCGCCTCTTCGCCGCCCGAGGCGATGCGCACACTGACATGACCGGGGGTATGGCCCGGGGTCGGGACGAGGCTGATCTCGTCGCAGATCCGGTGATCGGTCTCGACGAGATCGACAAGGCCCGCATCCCACACCGGGGCCACCGAATCAGCGAGGATCGCGGTCATGTCCTCGCGCTCATGCTGCTGGGTCCAATGCACATATTCTACTCGGCCCATCAGGTAGCGGGCATTCGGAAAGGTCGGGACCCACCGGCCGTCGACCAACATCGTGTTCCAGCCGACGTGATCGACGTGGAGATGCGTGCAGACCACCGTGTCGATCGCCTCGCGCGAACCGCCGGCGGCGGCGAGATTCGCGAGAAAGCTCGTCTGTGGCTTGTTCCAGGTCGGAATCCGCCGGTTCTCCTTGTCGTTGCCGAGACAGGTATCAACGACAATGCGGCGGCTTGGCGTCTCGACGACGAGCGCATGGATGCTCATCTTGAGCCGGCCGCGCTCATCGGCGAAGTCGGGCTGCAGCCAGCCGATCGGCAATACCGCCTCATAGGTCGCCTGGGGCAGGATGAACCGGCTGCCGCCGGCGACCTCGAGCTCGACGATCTTGCTGACC
>DATNKF010000158.1:0-3132 GCA_035603555.1 Allostellaceae bacterium | reverse complement strand
TCTGCAGTTCGACTTCGGCCCGCTCGTAAAGATCCCGATAGTATTCGGCGTGGCGTCGCGCGACCTGCTCGAATTCGCCGCTTTGCGCGAGTTTCTCGAGCGCGTAGGCCCGCGTCGTCTCGAGCAGCCGATACCACGCCGTTGCGCCACCGAGATCCGCCGCGAGGAGCGACTTCGCGACCAAATTCGCGGAGCAGTCGACGATATCCGAGCCGGCTATCTCGCCGATCGCCACTATTGTGCTCGCCGCCTGCAGTGTGAAGCCGCCGGCAAAGATCGCCAGGCGCCGCAGGACGACGCGCTCGAGCTCCGGGAGCAGCTGATAGCTCCAGTCAAGCGTCGCCCGCAGCGTCTGGTGCCGCGGCAACGCCGTGCGGCGGCCGCCCGTCAAAAGGTGGAAACAGTCATCGAGGCGGGTGGCGAGCTCTTCGACCCCGAGCGCAGTCGTCCGCGCCGCCGCCAGCTCGATCGCCAGCGGGATGCCGTCGAGATGCCGGCAAATCGCCGCGATCGCCCCGGCAACGTGCCCGTCCGGCGAGAACTGCGGCTCCGCCGCGCGCGCCCGCGCAACGAACAGCCGCACGGCGCCGTATCGCAGCGGGTCCTCCCCGTCCTGGCCGCCCTCCTTCGGCACGGCGAGCGACGGCACCCGGTAAAGGCACTCACCCTCTGCTCGCAGCGGCTCGCGGCTCGTCGCCAGCACGCGCGCCGCCGGGTTGGCGCGAAGTAGGGCCTCGGCCATGCGCGCCGCGGCACCGACGAGATGCTCGCAATTGTCGAGCACGAGCAAGAGCTGCTTCGCGGCGAGCGCATTCGCGACGCGATCCGGCGATGCAACGTCACCGCCGAGATCGAGACCGAGCGCGGTAGCGACGGTGACCGGCACGAGGTCGGGATCCGACAGCGGCGCGAGCTCGATCGCCCAAACCCCGTCGACGAATTCGGACAGCAGGTGCCGGGCGACCTCGAGGCCGAGACTCGTCTTCCCGATCCCTCCAGCACCCGTCAGGGTGACCAGACGGTGGGCGGCGGTGAGGCCCAGGACCTCCTCGAACTCGAGATCGCGGCCGATCAATTCGGAAACCGGCTCCGACACGTTCGTCACTGGGCGGGGCGCGGCGGGGACCGGCACGGCCGTCTCTGCAACCGCCCGCGTATGCGGCCTCGCCTCAAGCGTGCGGATCTCGCCGGTGAACTGGTAGCCTCGTCCGGAAATCGTGCGAATCAGGTCGCGATCCGCTCCGAGGGCGTTGCGCAGGGCCGAGATCTGGACTTGGAGGCTGCTCTCCTCGACGATCCGGTTCGGCCAGACGCGCCCCATTAGCGCGTCCTTGCTGACGACAGCCCCTTGCCCCTCGATCAGCGCCATCAGCACATCAAACGTGCGCCCGCCGAGGCGGATCGGCCGCCCGTCGGCGAGCAGCTCGCGGCGATGCGGCACGATCCGGAAACGGCCGAACTCGATGATCGCCGGCGTTTCGGAAGTGAGATCCACGAGGTGAGGCCGAGCAGCTGCCGCCCACATTCATTCCGCCTTTACGCTAGTCGACGTCGCGCCGTCCTGGAGTGTAACTCGACGAACGCGGCAACTTTGGGCGGGCATCCATCGGGGGATTGGGTAGTCTCCTTGCTCTTGTAAAAACCTTGGATCAGTGCCTTTGCGGCTTTGAGATCGGCAGTATCGAAACCTTCGGTGAACCGATTGTAGATCGGCCCGAGAAGGGCAATCGCCTCTGTGGGCCGATTTTGGTCGCGCAGCAGCCGGGCAAGGCTCGTGGCGATGCGCAGCTCCCAGGACAAGGCTCCTTGCCGGCGCGCCCAACCGAGCGCCTGCTGGTAGTGATCTGCGGCCGCCGCTGCGGCTGCGGATCCTCCCTGCAGCAGAAGAAGGTCGCCTTTGGTGCGCAGCAACTCTGCAACGCACCAGCGTTCCTCATGGCGCTCGGATCGCGCCAGCGCCTCGTCGACTGCGTCCAGTCCTTCAGCAATCCGCCCGGCCTGACCAAGCCCTTCTGCCAACTGGCCGAGGAACCACGTGAAGCGTGGCTGGAAGCCGGCCTCGGGAGATTGCTCGAGAGCGGTGCGCAGAATCTCTAGCCCACTGTCGAAATCGCCCTTCCTGATCAACAGGGTTCCTTGGATGCGATGGCCCCAACTTCGCCAGATGGGCAGTGCATGTGCAACCGAGCAGTCGAATAACATCGCCACATAGCTTTCCGCTGCGCCAGATCGCCGGTAAATAGCGCCACCGGACAGGCAGCTTCGTGCAGTGCCAAACACAAGGAAGCCGCATGATTGAGTGCTCGGGCGTCGTCGACAGTTCTTTGCGCGGTGCGCCTAGCCTGGTCGGGAAATCCTTGGAGCCAGAGGATCCGCGCGAGCACGACGCGAGCCATAACCCGCTGGTCAAAGATAAACCGAATCACCGGCGACCACTGAACCGGCGGGACATAGCTACTGAGCATGCTCTCGATGTGGCGCCGTGCATTCGTCTGGTCTCCCCAGTAATGCAGCGAGACGCCGATCAGCCGATCCCCGATGGGCAGATCGGCCGGGTCGCCCCGATCTTGCGCCAGGCTGTGGAACCTTTGTGCGAGCGTCAGCGCGACCCGGCATTCGCCGGCGTTCACCCGACAAGCCCAAAGCCCGTAGAGCGCCCGTAATTGATACTCGGTGTCACCGAGGCTCTCGGCGATGTCGAGAGCTTTGGCCCCGACTGCCTCGGTCTCAGGCGTCGGACCTTTCGAGAACAGCAGAGATGCGGCAAGCGCTGCATAGAGCTTCATCTCTTTGGATGCGCTTCGGCCCGCTTCGGGCACAAGGCTGGCGAGCGCTCGTTCCACACGTGCGCGACACTCCTGGACCAGTGACAATTGTACCCAGAGCGGCACCGCGGCAATGGTCAACGCCACCCCGATCGCCACGTCACCGGTCGGCGAAAAGGCCCAGTCCAACGCCGCGCGCAAATTGTCGATCCGGCGGCTGTAAGCGGCCAGCCATTCGGCGGCGGGGCGCGTCTGCAGTTCGACTTCGGCGCGCTCGAAGAGATCCCGACAGTATTCGGCGTGGCGTCGGGCGAGCTGTTCGAATTCGCCGCTTTGCGAGAGTTTCTCGAACGCGTAGGCCCGCGTC
>DATNKF010000157.1:0-3131 GCA_035603555.1 Allostellaceae bacterium | reverse complement strand
GGTCTTCGTCGCGCATCCGGCGGATGAAGTCTCGTGCGGTCTCCGTTTGGACCGGCATCGCGTCGGTGATGGCCTGCAGCGCCGCCACATCGATGCGCTTGCGCGGAGTATCAACCGCGGTGATCTGCGCGACGGCCCTGCCGCGTCGCGTGATGCACACCGCCTCGCCGGCAGCGGCGCGTTCGACCAACTCGCTCAAATGCGCCTTCGCGTTGGCGAGACTAACTGTTATCATCTGTCGCTCCTGACCAATTACTTAGTCACTTATACCACGAGCATTCAAGCGGCATGCGCGGGCTCCTCGGCATCGGCGTCATCTTGTTGCTTGCCTGGGCGCTCAGCGAGGACAGGGCTCGCATCCCGTGGCGGGTGGTCGCCGTGGGCGTGTTGCTGCAATTCGGCCTTGCTCTCTTGTTCCTGAGGTTCCCGCCCGCCGGAGCGGCGTTCCTGCTGCTGAACCGCGCCGTCGAGGGGTTGCAGAGTGCGACAGAGGCCGGCACCGGCTTTGTCTTCGGCTATCTCGGCGGCGGCCAGTTGCCATTTACCGAGACGCGGCCCGGGGCCAGCTTCATCTTCGCCTTTCGCGCGCTACCGCTGGTGCTGGTGATCAGCGCGCTCGCCACTCTGCTGTTCTACTGGGGGGTGCTGCAGCGCATCGTGCAGGTGTTCGCCTGGGTGTTGCGGCGCTCGGTCGGGGTCGGCGGCCCGCTCGGCCTCGGCGCCGCGGTGCATATCTTCGTCGGCCATATCGAGGCGCCGCTGCTGATTCGCCCGTACCTCTTGCGGCTGGCGCGCGGCGAGCTCTTTGCGCTGATGAGCTGCGGCATGGCCGGGATCGCCGGGACGGTCATGGTGCTTTATGCCTCTCTGGTCGGTGCCGTCATTCCCAACGCGCTCGGCAATATCCTGATCGCGGCGGTGATCAGCACCCCCGCGGCGCTGGCGATCGCGGCATTGATGGTGCCGTTCCGCCCCGACCCGTCAGCCTCGGCGCAGCTCGCCCTCTACGACCCGCCGGTGAGTGCGATGGACGCAATCGCCAAGGGCACGCGCGACGGCATCGTCTTCCTGCTCAACATCGTCGCGATGCTGATCGTGACGATAGCACTGGTCAGCCTCGTCAATGCCACCCTCGGGCTGTTGCCGGACGTCGCCGGGGCACCGGTGACATTGCAGCGCCTCTTCGCCTACGCCTTCCGGCCGATCATGTGGCTGATCGGCATTCCCGGCCCGGAGACCGCGGCCGCGGCGGCGCTGATGAGCACCAAAACCGTGCTCAACGAGTTCATCGCCTATATTGACCTCGCCCATCTGCCGCGCGATGCGCTCGGCGCGCGCTCGCGCCTGATCATGACCTATGCGCTCTGCGGCTTCGCCAATTTCGGCAGCCTCGGCATCCTGATCGGCGGCATGGGTGCGATGGTGCCGGAGCGACGGGCCGAGATCGTGGCATTGGGCCTGCGCTCGATTCTCTCCGGCACGCTCGCCACCTGTATGAGCGGCGCTGTCGTGGGGATGTTGTGAAACGTGTCGTACTGCCTCGATGTCGGCGGCCGGTAAGGAGGTGATTATGCTCAACCCGACGAGCCTTCTAGCGGATGCATTGGGTCAGAATCTGGCCGACACCTACCGCCGTATCTATGGCGAGGAGGAGCCACACATTGCCTCCGCCCTGGACGAGGCCGCCCGGCTCGTCATCGAGCGCATCGCCAGCAGCGATGCGCTCTATCACGATTGCGAGCACACCGCACTCGTCACCCTCTGCGTCCAGGACATTTTGCGCGGACGCCGCCTCGAGCGCACCGTCTCGCCGAGCGATTGGGGCCATACCATTTTGGCCGCGCTAAATCATGATATCGGATATGTGCGCGGCATCTGCCCCGGTGACACGACCGAGCATTTCGTGATCGATGCTGCCGGCAATACGGTGACGCCCCCGCGCGGCGCCTCCGATGCTTTCCTGACACCCTACCACGTCGAACGAGGGAAGATTTTCGTCCGGGAGCGTTTCGCGTCCGTTCCTTTTCTAGACGAGGAGCGCATCGCCGCGGGCATCGAGCTCACGCGCTTCCCGGTGCCGGACGACAAAGACCACGCCGCCACCGACACCGAAGCGGCCCTGGTCAGGGCCGGCGATCTGATCGGTCAATTGGGCGAATCCGCTCTACCTGCGCAAATTGAACGCGCTCTACTACGAATTCGCCGAGACCGGCGTCAACGAGAAGCTCGGCTACACTAGTCCTGCCGATATGGTCGACCGCTACCCGCAATTCTACTGGAATAAGATCGAGCGCTATATCGGTGATGCCTTGCGTTATCTCGAGATGACCATGGAGGGTAAGCAATGGATCGCGACCCTCTACAGCCACATCTTCGAGGTCGAGCATAATCGCCGGCATATGGGTCCGCAGGCCGGGCCTCCGCAACACTAGAGGTGAGTGGCGAGGCTAGGCGCCGGGCAGCCATTTCTCCCCGGTTCGCAGGAGCGGCGCCACCTCGACCGCAAACTCGTTATCGACCGAATATTCGTAGCAGCGGATGCGGTCGGCCCCGGGATATGCTGCCGTGATCGCGACAAGCGCCTCGGCCAGTGTCTCGAAATCGCCGCTGTATTGCAGCCGGCTGTTCCATACCCCGCGCCACGCCCGGCTCAACCGTCCCACAGTGGCCTCGTTGGTCTCGGGCATGCGGTCGATATAGGCGGTAATCTCGATGCCGACCGGGCCATCATCGCGCGTCTCGTCGCGGGTAATCTCGACCCGAAATGTTTGATACGCCATTGCCTCAGTCTACGCCCTCTCGGCTCCGCTGCGGTAGATCTAGAGAATCGGTCCAGGGCTGCCGAGGGCGTTTTCGATGAGGCCCTTTGTGATGATTTCGTAAGCGTCATCCAACGAATCCGTGCGATGGAAGCTTGCCTTGCTCGGGCTCTCCGGTAAGATTTTCCGGAAATAATCTTGAGCCCAATCATGAGAAGCACCAGCAACTCGGCGGTTACCGTTCACCGCGAGCGCCGCAAACGACAGGGCTTCGTCCGCCTCGAGGTGCAGGTGCGGCGGGAGGATGCGCCGTTGTTGCGGAGTATAGCCGGTGCGCTTGCGGACCCGGCACGGGCCGCCGAAGCCCGCGCA
>DATNKF010000156.1:0-2081 GCA_035603555.1 Allostellaceae bacterium | reverse complement strand
GCCCGGGTCCTTCGCCTATGCCGCGACCAAATGGGCGCTGCGGGGCATGACCAAGTCGGCAGCGATCGACCTCGGCGGCCGCAAAATCCGGGTGAACTCGGTTCATCCCGGTCCAATCGACACCGACATGATCGCGTTCCGCACATCCGAGCAGCGCGAGGAGCGGATGAAGCAGGTGCCGATGCACCGCTACGGAACGCCGGAGGAGGTTGCGCAGCTGGTGGCATTCCTGCTCTCCGACGAGAGCAGCTACATCACGGGGGCAGAGATCGCCATTGACGGCGCTGCATCGGCCTAGCCCCAGTGATGGGCTGCCCGCGCAAATTCCGCGGTTGCGCCCTAACCGGCCATTCGGGTCGGCCATCCCAGCGGCACTATCGATAGAATATGTTATCAAGAATAAAGGCGAAGTCACGCCAACGGTCGTCGGTCGGCTATCAGACGTCGAGCAGACATACGGCGTGGGCTCAATCCGCTACTGCTTCGCGCCGTAAACAGTCGTCCGCCGTGCCGGGCCAAACGACTATGGAACCTTGGTCTCGCTCGCTGTAACCAAGTGCTGGGCTCGTTTTCTACAGGGTAAGGCTATTCCCGCTGGCGACCTCCTCGACCGTTTGTTCCTCCTTACCGGCCGATCGGCGCGTGCGGCGAATCTCGGTCGGCGGCCTGCCGTAGACTTCGGCAAAGACGGAGTTGAACCGTCGCAGACTCCCGAAGCCCGCCCGCATCGCGATCTCGGTCATCGGCAGGCTGGTCTCGTCGAGGAGGCGTTTGGCTCGCTGAACGCGTGCGGTCCTTGCCACTTTTGAAGGACTAGCCTGGAGATAACGCGCGAATAGTCGCGTCAGCTGCCTTGACCCCACGCCGAGGCGCTGGGCCAGGCACTCCACAGTGGCTCCCTCCTGATCGAGTGCTCCCTCCTCGGCGATGAGCCGCAGCGCCCGCTCGACGATCGCTCGGCTCCCGATCCAGGCGCTGCAAAAGGGAGCGGTTTCGGGCCGGCAGCGCAGACACGGGCGGAAGCCGGCAGCCTCCGCCGCGGCGGCCGACGGGAAGAACGAAACGTTGGCCGACCGGGCAGGGCGCACCGGACAGACCGGACGGCAGTAGATACCCGTGGTGTGGACGCCGGTATAGAACCGCCCGTCATAGCTCCGGTCTCGCGCCAAGCGCGCCCGATCGCATTCCGTAAAGTCGAGCGACATGGGAACGATAATACTCGCTGCCGCTACCCGGACAGATGACCTTTTGGGGATGGAGTCCGGTTTTGGCCAGCAACAGCGGCTTGGTTCCACTACATCTGATCGCGAGCGCTCAGGACGGTGATGCGCCCGCCACGAGACGCTTTGGGCACCTAACGTCAGCCGACTCGCGGGAGAGTGAGATTGCAGCAGCACCGAAACATCGAAGTCAGCGGCGCGACGCTCGAATGCACCCTTTACGGTTCCGGCCCCCCGGTCGTGTTGCTCGCGAATGCCGGCTGCAGCACCGGTTATTTTGACGATCTGGCGCGCGTGCTCGCTGCCGGAGGGTTGCAAACCATCACCATTAACATGCGCGGTACTGGAGAGAGTCGCGGCTCGCTCGACGGCATAACTGTGCACGATTTGGCCGCCGATGTGGCTGGGGTCCTCGAAGCTGTGGATTGCGGTCCGGCGCACCTCGTCGGCCATGCCTTCGGCAATCGGGTCGCTCGCTGCCTGGCGGTGGACCGGCCCTCGCTGGTGCGCAGTGTGACTTTGCTTGCTGCGGGCGGTCTCATCGGACCCGCAACGCCACTAGGCACGTCCTTTCGCAACGCTACGGAAGTCAAGATGAACGGCAGCGATTGCGTCACCGTGCTGGGGGCGCGCTGGCTGTCGCCGGCGTCGGATCCGAAAATACTTGCGCAGGTCGAATGCTGGCCGGCGGTGCATCTCGCCCACCTCGCGACCAGCCGGGGTATGGCGCTCGAAGATTGGTGGGGTGCCGGAACAGCCCCGCTTCTCGTGATCCAGGGGCTCGATGATGAAGCGGCTCCGCCGGGCAATGGCCACGCGCTCCGCGAGCAATTCGGCGAGCGCGTCCGGGTTATCGACCTG
>DATNKF010000155.1:0-6472 GCA_035603555.1 Allostellaceae bacterium | reverse complement strand
TGACATCTCGCCGCTCGGACGGCCGAACGCCGCCGACGCGACGGCCTTGCCCTGGCTGCCATAGGCGCTCGCCCAGATCGCGTTGTCCATGCGCTGCAACGCGATCAGGCGGCCGCCGCTGTCGCACACTGCGGCGCTGATCCTGATGTTGAGCTCCTGTGCCTTTGCCAAGGCGCCACGAATGATGCGATTGGCTTCTTCCAAAGTCAGGCTCATCGACCTCTTCCTAGTGTGAGACATTGATGTCGGGCGAGCGATTATAGCGCGTCGACGGCATGGTGAACTGCCTTTGCTTATTCGATCGGGACGATCATCTTGCCGATCGGCCAGAGCGCGATGCCCGCCAGCTTCAGATGCGCCCAAGCGAAGGGCAGGCCGAACAGCGTGATCGCCAAGGGGATCGCTGTGATCAGGTGGCCGAGTGCCAGCCACCACCCAGCGAGGATGAGCCAGATGATATTGCCGAGGACGCCAAGCGGGCCGGTGCCGATGTCGTCGGACCCGGTGTATTCGGCGCGAGACACCGCCCGCTGCCCAAATGGGAGGAAGGTGTAGAGCGCTATGTTGAACGCGGCCCGCGCCCACGGCAGGCCGATGATCGTGATCGCCATGATGACCGCGGCGAGCAGCCAGCCGGCCGCCATCCATATGCCGCCGGTGACGATCCATAGAATGTTGAGCAGGAGGCGGAGAAGCGGCATTCAGGGCCCGCTCATTCCGGGCGTTCGAGCTCCTCGATCGCGGCCTTCAGGAAACGCGCCGCTTCGCCGCCAGTCACCGCCCGGTGGTCAAAGGTCAACGACAGCGGCAAGAGCCGATGGGCGACGAGCTTGCCGTCTGCCACGACCGCGCGCGGTACTATGCGGCCCGCACCGAGGATCGCGACTTGCGGGGGGACAATGACGAGTTGGGCGAACCGTCCTCCGAACATGCCGAAATTCGACAAGGTGATGGTCTGGCCGCGCAACTCGGCGAGCGGCACCGAGCGCGCCCGCACGTCCCGTTTCATCGCCTCGATCCCACGCCGCAGATCGGCGGCGTCGCGGCCGCCGACATTGCGCAATACCGGGACGAAGAGCCCGTCCCCGGTATCGACCGCCAGGCCCAGATCGATCTGCTTGATCAACCGGCGCTCCATATTGCGCCCGTCATACCAGGCGTTGAGTGCCGGAACCGCGGCGCAGCCGGCAACCACCGCGCGGACCAGACGGATCGTCGTATCGCTGCCCGGCGGCCAGGCATCGATATCGGCCTCGTCCGACACCGTCGCCGGAACGATCTCGGCGTGCGAGCGCGTCATGTTGACGGCCATCGCCCGGCGCACGCCGGAAAGCGGCTCGGCCGGACCGGCATCGGTCAATGCCCGTGCCGCGCGCTCGACATCGGCACTGGTCACGGCCCCGCCCGGTCCGCTCGCCGCGACGATCTTCAGATCGACGCCGAGCCGTTGCGCCAATGCCCGCACCGCCGGGGTCGCCCTGACCGCGGCAGCGCCGGTCGGGGCCGCCTCGGCGGCACGGACCGGCGGTGCAGTAGCAGCGGCGAGTTCGCCGACCACCGTGCCCGTGTCGGCGCGCGGACCCTCGTCGAATTCGACCAGGGCGGCGCCAACCTTGACCCGCTCGCCGGGCTGAGCGCAGAGCCGGGCCACTCGGCCGGATTGCGGCGACGGCACTTCGACGACTGCCTTCTCGGTCTCGACCGAGACCAGCGGCTGATCGGCCACGACATGATCGCCCTCGGCGACGTGCCAAGCGACGAGCTCGGCTTCCTGCAGCCCTTCGCCGAGATCGGGCAGAACAAACGTGCTCATGGTTCTACTGATACGCCAGCACGCGCCGAGCTGCTTCCAGGATGCGCGCCTCGCTCGGCAGATAATGTTGCTCGAGCCGCGGCAGCGGCATGACCGTGTCCCAGCCGGCGACCCGCTCGACGGGCGCCAACAGAGACACGAGCCCGCGCTGGGCGATCCTGGCGGCGATTTCGGCGCCGAAACCGCCGGTCAGCGGCGCCTCGTGGATGATGACGCAGCGCCCGGTCTTCGCCACCGATTCGAGAATGCTGTCCGTGTCGAGCGGCTTCAAGGTCGCGACATCGATGACCTCGGCGCTGACCCCTTCAGCGGCGAGCGTATCGGCGGCGCCCAGGGTCTCCCTGGTCATCGCCCCCCAGGTCACGAGCGTGATGTCGGTGCCCTCGCGCAGCACGAAGCAGCGGTCCAGCGGCAATGCCGCACCGTCGTCTTCGATCTCCTCGCGCGCGGCACGGTAGAGCCGGGTCGGCTCGAGAAAGACGACCGGGTCGGGGTCGCGAATGGCAGCGAGCAGCAAGCCATAGGCGCGTGCTGGCGAGGACGGGATCACGACGCGCAGACCCGGGATGTGGGCAAACATTGCTTCCGGGCTCTCGGAATGGTGCTCGATGGCGCGGATGCCGCCGCCCGACGGCGAGCGCACGACCATGGGGCAAGAGAGCCGCCCGCGCGTGCGGTTGCGCAGGCGCGAAGCATGGTTCACCAGCTGGTCGATCGCCGGGTAGATGAAACCGGTGAACTGGATCTCGGCGACCGGCCGAAAGCCTTGCGCGGCGAGCCCGACCGACAATCCGGCGATGGCGTTTTCGGCGAGCGGTGTGTCGAGCACGCGGTCCGGCCCGAAGCGCTGCAAGAGGCCGTCGGTGGCGCGAAACACGCCGCCCTCGGCAGCGACGTCTTCGCCGAGCACGAGGACAGCGCCATCCTCCGCCATGGCGCGGGCGAGCGCCAGATTGACGGCTTGGACGAGGTTGATCTCGGACATAGCCGGCCTCACTCCGGCTCCGCGCCTGATGCGGCTCGGCGCTGCTCGGCGAGATCCTTCGGCAGGGTCTCGTAGGTGAAATCGAAGATGGTTTCTGCCCCCTGCGGCGGGGTCGCCAAATAGGTATCCGCTGCCTTATCGATCGCGGCCGAGACCTCGGCCAGCAGCCGTTCCTCGTCCGCTTTGGCCCAGATGCCGCGGCCGACGAGATGGTTTCGCAGCCGGGTGATCGGATCTTCGGCCCAGTGCGGGCTCACATCGGCATCGCTGCGATAGCGGCGCGCATCATCGGCGGTGGTATGGTCGCTCAGCCGATAGGTCAGCGCCTCGATAAGGGTCGGCCCGCCGCCCGCCCGCGCCTTGGCGACCGCGCGGCCCACCGCCTCGCGCACTGCGATGACGTCATTGCCGTCGACCTGCTCGCCCTCGATGCCGGCGGCAACAGCTTTTTGCGCCAATGTAGCAGCCGCGGTCTGTTGGGCGAGCGGGACAGAGATCGCCCAGTGGTTGTTGTTGATGACGAAGACCAGCGGCAGCTGCCACACACCGGCCATGTTGAGCGCCTCGGCGACATCGCCCTTCGAGGTGGCGCCGTCGCCAAAGGCGCAGACCGCAACCCGTGCTTCACGCCGGAGCTTGAAGGCGAGGGCGACACCGACGGCATGCGGCGCGTGGGTTCCGACCGGCACGCAGATCGGGAAATCCTCGCGGGGTCCCGCAAAATCGCTGCCCCGCTCATCGCCGCCCCAGAAGAGGAAGAGCTCGACCAGGCTGACCCCGCGCCACAGCTGCGCGCCGTGCTCGCGAAAGCTCGGCAGGAACACGTCCTCCTTGCGCATGGCACCGGCGATCCCGACGGCGACCGCCTCTTGGCCCAATGCCGAGGGAAAGGTGCCGAGCCGCCCCGTACGCTGCAGGGCGATCGCCTTGGCATCAAAGGCGCGCGCCAACACCATCCCCCGGTAGAGCGCCACGAGCTCAGCGGGACCAGCGGCAAAATCGGGCAGCGGGCGCAAGGCATTGCCTTTGGGGTCGAGAAACCGGCTGTAGCGGATCTCGAACCGCGCGACGACGTCGGGCTCATGTACGGCCTCCGCTAGGAGGGGCAATTCGACGATCTTCTCAGCCGACGGCATATGGCACCCGACGATATTGCGCGCTCGCCGATATGTGGTAACGCCTGCCGCCGAGCGATAGCTCCCGCGAATGGGCCTCTTACACCGATGCGGAGTGGTGATCGAAGCCTGACGACTTACTTGCCTATCGGGCGGGCTTATAGGTCTTGGTGACGGCGTCCGCCTGCTTCATGCCTTCGACGCCTTGCGCCCCGGTCATCAACACGGTCGTCTTGGCAGCCTTGATGGCGCCGCCTGCAGCGATAGCCAACGCGATCGCCGTCATGCTTTCATTGTTCGGCACGTCGGCGATGATGACGAGATCATAGTCGCCGAAGCAATACCAACCGCCAACGAGCTTGCCGCCGACGGCTTCGCACGCCGCGCGGCCTACGGCTTCGACCCGGTTCTGCGGGTTCTTGAGCTGCGCGGCCCAAGACTCCGGGGTGTACGCTGCCTGGTACATGTAAATCGGCATATTCGAACTCCCTTGTTCAGCGTGGATCCCGTCGGCTGGCATTTACCGATGGGTCGCATGGGCGCCTACGGGATCTGACACCGCGCTTGTTATCCGCGGCCCAGCAGTTGAATTCCAGTGGAATTCGCAGTCAGCCGCGGCGAAGGCCGGATCCATCTCCCGGCGTTGGTTGCTTATTCGTCATCCATAAAATTGTCTAATTCGCATAATATATGCAGCTGATCGCGGTGCCCGATGGGGCGTCGCCAACGCGAGGGAGGTGCGGATGGTTGATGGGGTGGGGGATAAACTGCCGGAGCAGGTGCGCGGGCGGCCGTTTGCGAAGGGGCGGTCGGGAAACCCTGCCGGCCGCCGGTTCGGCTCGCGCAACAAAGCGACGATCGCCGCCCTGGAGCTGCTGGCGAACGAGGCCGAGGCCCTGACCCGCAAGGCCGTCGAGGCGGCGCTTGCCGGCGATCCGACCGCGATGCGGCTGTGCCTCGAACGCATCTTGCCCCGTGACCGCGCGGTCAAGTTCGCGTTGCCGCCGATCAAGAGTGCGGCCGATGTCGCCCGGGCGATGGGGGCGGTCACCGCCGCACTCGCCGACGGCCTGATCACGCCGGGTGAGGCCCAAGCCATCGCCAGGGTAGTCACGACCTTTGTGCAAGTGATCGAGACCAGCGACTTCGACCGGCGCCTGACGATGCTCGAAGCCGAGCAGACCCAGCAGCCGTCAAGCCAGCCCCCGGTCTGGCCCTATTCGAGCCCTACAACCTGAAGAGGAACTCCCGCTGCAGACCCGCTGCAGGTGCAGCGGGCTGTCACATTTCAAACAAGCATAAGTGGCAGAGTCCCTAGCGTGCTGGCTCGGCATAATTTCCACTGCTATCCGGTTAGAGGGCGATCCCCGCCCACAGTGGTGAACGTCATTCCGGGATGGCCCAGAGGGTCAGGCCCGGAACCTATGAACACCGGTCCATCCACGGTATTCAGAGGCCCGTGTTCATAGGTTCCGGGCTCGCTGGCTGCGCCCGCGCCTCGGAATGACCGACCGTTTGGGATTTTTTCACAGGCTCTTTCCCCGGGGTGACAGAGGAACGGGCGACAGGAGTCTCGGAGGAGAGAGCGGCCATGCCGGAGGGGTCATGCGACTACGTCATCGTCGGCGCGGGATCGGCGGGCTGCGTGTTGGCCAATCGCCTCAGCGAGGACCCGGGCGCGGGCGTGCTGCTGCTCGAAGCGGGCGGCTGGGATCGCGATCCGTGGATCGGAATTCCCCTCGCCTGGGGCCGGATGGTGCGGCAGCGCAAGCACGATTGGGGGTATTCCGCCGAGCCCGAGGCGACGATGGACGGGCGCCAGGTCGAGTGCGCGCGCGGCAAGGTGATCGGTGGCTCCTCCTCGATCAACGCCATGGCCTATGTGCGCGGGCATCGCGGCGATTACGAGCGCTGGGCGGAAGCGGGGCTGACGAGCTGGTCATACGCCCATGTGCTGCCCTATTTCCGCCGCCAGGAAAGCTGGGAGGGCGGGGCCGGCACCTATCGCGGCGGCGACGGGCCGCTGACAACGCGGACGACGCGTTACCGAGACCCCCTGGTCGAGGCCTATGGCGCGGCCGGCGCGGCCGCCGGCTACAAGCTGACCGATGACTATAACGGCGCGCAACAGGAAGGCTTCGGCCCCTCGCAACAGACGATCCGCGACGGGCAACGCTGCAGCACCGCCGTCGCCTATCTGCGGCCGGCGCTGGCGCGGCCCAATCTCGCGGTCGAGGTCGAGGCGCTGGCGACGCGAATCCTCTTCGAGGGGCATCGCGCTGTCGGGGTCGAATATGTGAAGGACGGCGAGCAACGGGTCGCCCGCGCCGAGCGCGAGGTGATCCTCGCCGGCGGCGTGATCAATTCGCCGCAGCTCCTGATGCTGTCCGGGATCGGCGACCCCGAGGCGCTCGGTCCCCAGAGGATCGCGGTAAGAGTTCCGCTGCGGGGTGTCGGCGCCAATCTCCAGGACCACGTGTCGGTCAACGTCGCCTATGCCCGCAGGGAGCCGGGGCCGCTGCATGCCAAGATGCGCGCCGACCGCATCCTTCTGGAGCT
>DATNKF010000154.1:0-14429 GCA_035603555.1 Allostellaceae bacterium | reverse complement strand
AAAGCGGATCGCCTTCTCGAAATCGGCGCTCATGCCCATGCTGAGGACTGCCATCCCGGTGCGCCGGGCGATCTCGCGCAAGAGTGCAAAATGCAGCGCCGGCTCCTCGTCGAGCGGCGGGACGCACATCAGGCCTTCGATCGGCAAGCCCAGCCGATCGCGACATTCGACGATGAAGTCATCGGCTTCGGCTGGGAAAATACCTGCTTTCTGCGGCTCCTCGCCGGTGTTGACCTCGATCAAGCAGGGTAAGCGACGACCGCTGCGCTCCATCTCTTTGGCCAGGGCTTCGGCGAGCCGCGGCCGGTCTATGCTTTCGATCACGTCAAAAAGCGCCACGGCGTCGCGCACCTTGTTGGTCTGCAGCGGCCCGATCAGATGGAGAGCGAGGTCGGGAAAGTCCTCGCGCAGTGCTGGGTATTTCGCCTGCGCCTCCTGAACTCGGTTCTCACCGAAGAGGCGATGACCGGCAGCGAGCGCGTCACGGATCGTTTCCGCCGGATGGGTCTTGCTGACGGCGACAAGGTTAACGCTCGCCGGCGTCCGCCCGGCAGCGGTCGCGGCCGCCGCAATCCGGCTGCGGACCGCGGCGAGATTGGTGGCGATAACCCCTTCCATAGCGCCTCCATTCCTGGCACAAGGCTCATACTCTGGCTCCGGCCGCGAGGATGCCGTTTCGCCGAGGATCACCGGATGTCCTTCGTCCATTACCGCCTCTCCGCCCCCTTTGCCGCAAGTCTTTCGTTGGCCGTTGCGGCGTGCGCCTCAACCCAGTCGAGCGAGCAGCCCCAACTGGTGGCGTCGAACACTCAACAAGCCTCGACCAGCGGAGCGAGCGAAATCGACACCGAGGCGACGATTTGGACGATCCTCGGCTTTGCCAAGAAGGAATCGGAGCGGCGCCAGGGGCCGCAGACCGGGAGCACGGTGAGCCCGATTCTGTGGCAGGCCGCCCTCGACACGCTCGATTTCGTCAAGCTGGCCTCGGAGGACCCTCTCGCCGGATCGATGGTCACGGATTGGTATTCGCCGGCGGGGAAGCCAAACGAGCGCTACAAGGTCAACGTGTTCATCCTGGCGCGATCGTTGCGGTCCGATGCGGTAGCGGTGACGGTAACCCGGCAGGCGCGGCTAGGCGACGGCAACTGGCTCGAGACCACCATCGCGCGGCAAGTCGAGACCGATCTCGAAAACGCGATCCTGAACCGGGCGCGTCAGCTCAAGCGCGAGTGGACGGCGACCGCGAGCCCAAAATAATCCCGCGGACGCCCGCGCCGGCCTAACCGGCGGGCGAAACCGAAAGAAGATTCTGAACCATATGTCACGCTACAATTTCCGGGAAAGCGAAGCGAAGTGGCAGCGGCACTGGCGCGAGCGTCGGCTGTTCGAGGTCACCGCCGAGCCGGGGCGGCCGAAATACTATGTCCTCGAAATGTTTCCCTATCCGTCCGGCAAGCTCCATGTAGGGCATGTCCGCAACTACACGATGGGTGATGTTGTCGCCCGCTACCGGCGGGCGCAAGGCTTCAACGTCCTCCATCCGATGGGGTGGGACGCCTTTGGCCTGCCGGCGGAGAACGCGGCGATGGCCGAAAATAGCCACCCGGCGGTCTGGACCCACGAGAACATCAGGACGATGCGGGCCCAACTCGAGCGCATGGGTTTCGCCTACGACTGGTCGCGCGAGATCGCGACCTGCCACCCGGACTATTACCGTCACGAGCAGAAGATGTTTCTCGACTTCCTCGCGGCCGATCTCGCCTATCGCAGGGAGTCGTGGGTCAATTGGGACCCGGTCGAAAACACGGTGCTCGCCAACGAGCAGGTCATCGACGGCCGCGGCTGGCGCTCGGGGGCGATCGTCGAAAAGCGGCTCTTGTCGCAGTGGTTCCTGCGCATCACCGCCTTCACCGAAGAGCTGCTCGAGGCGATCGGCGGCCTCGAGCGCTGGCCGGAGCGGGTACGGCTGATGCAGGAGAACTGGATCGGCCGCTCGGACGGGGCGCGGGTCTTCTTTACCATCGCCGGAACGGACGAGCGGATCGAGGTCTTCACGACCCGTCAGGATACGCTCTTCGGCGCCTCGTTCCTGGCGCTTTCGCCGAACCACCCGCTGGCGCTGCGCGTTGCCGAGAAGGACGCGGGGCTCGCCGCCTTCATTGCCGAATGCAACCGCATGGGCACCAGCGAGGCGGTGATCGAGGCCGCCGAGAAACGCGGCTATGCGACCGGCCTCGAAGCGGTGCACCCCTTTGACGAGAGCCGGCATGTCCCGATCTGGGTCGCCAATTTCGTGCTGATGGAGTACGGCAGCGGCGCCATTTTCGGTTGTCCAGCTCACGATCAGCGCGATCTCGAATTCGCGCGAAAATACCGGCTGCCGGTGATCCCGGTCGTGCTGCCTCTCGGCGCCGACCCGGCAAATTTCGCAATTGGCGAGACCCCCTATCTCGATGACGGCACGGTCTTCAACTCCGCCTTCCTCGACGGTCTGTCGGTAGCCGATGCGAAGCGTGCCGCCGCCGAGCGGCTCGAGGCGCTGGGCCGCGGCGAGCGCACGACCGCCTATCGGCTGCGCGACTGGGGGGTCTCGCGCCAGCGCTATTGGGGTTGTCCGATTCCGGTCATCCATTGCGAGAGCTGCGGGATCGTCCCGGTGCCGGAAAAGGATCTGCCGGTGACACTACCGGAGGATGTCGACTTCGCGGTGCCGGGCAATCCGCTCGATCACCATCCGACATGGAAGCATGTCCCATGCCCGCGCTGCGGCCAGCCGGCGCGGCGCGAAACCGATACCTTCGACACCTTCTTCGAATCGTCTTGGTACTTCCTGCGCTTCTGCTCGGCTAGGGCGCCCACGGCCTTTGATCGGCAGGCGGTCGATTACTGGATGCCGGTCGACCAGTATATCGGCGGGATCGAGCATGCGGTTCTCCACCTTCTTTATTCACGCTTCTTCACCCGGGCGCTGAAGCGCTGCGGCTACCTCGATCTCGACGAACCGTTCGCCGGGCTGTTCACGCAGGGGATGGTCTGCCATCAGACCTATCAGAGCGAGACTGGCGAGTGGCTTTTCCCAGAGGAAGTCGAAACCGATGGCGCAGGCCGGCTCGTCGATGCGGCCGGGCGCGAGGTTATTGCCGGCCGCCACGAAAAGATGAGCAAGTCGAAGCGCAACGTCGTCGGCCTCGACGCGATCGTCGATACCTACGGCGCCGACACCGCCCGGCTCTACCTCCTGTCGGACAGCCCGCCCGAACGTGATCTCGAATGGACCGAGACCGGGATCGAGGGCATCTGGCGCTACGTCAACCGGCTGTGGCGGCTGGTGAGCGAACCGCCGGCCACGCTGCCGCCTCCGGGGCTGCCCATTCCCTCTCGGTTGCCGGCCGAAGTCGCAACCGTCCGCCGTACAAACCACAAGGCGATCGCCGCGGTCACCGACGACCTTGACAAATTTCGCTTCAACCGGGCGGTGGCGCGAATACGGGAGCTGACCAACGCTCTTGACGAGCTACCCGTTGGCGCGCCGGGTGCAGCGCACGCTTTGCGCGAGGGGCTCGAGACTTTAGCACGGCTCCTCGGACCAATGATGCCGCATCTCGCCGAAGAGATGTGGGAACAGCTGGGGCATGAGGGGTCGCTTGCCGAAGAGGCCTGGCCACAATCCGATCCCGAATTGACCCGCGACGAGCAGGTGACGATGGCCGTTCAGGTGAACGGCAAATTGCGGGCCACCCTCGATATCCCGCGGGACACGGCGAGTGCCGCGGTCGAAGACGCAGCACTCGCGTTGCCGCAAGTGGCGCGCTGGCTCGAAGGCCATGCCCCGCGCAAGGTCATCGTCGTACCGAACCGCATCGTCAACATTGTCGCGTAACCCGAGATGACGGCACCGCGCGCGTGGGCCGCCCTCCTCGCGGCGGGTGTACCACTGATGCTGCTCGGCTGCGGCTGGGAGCCGCTTTACGGTGACATCGAGACCGAACCGGCGAGTACCGAGCTGCGCGCGATCAAGGTCGACCCGATTTCGGAGCGGATCGGCCAGCGCCTCGGAATGGCCCTGCGCAACTCGCTCAATCCGACCGGCGAACCGACGACCCCGCGCTATCAGCTGAGTACCACGCTCACGACTTATCTGAGCAATCTCGGCATCCAGTCGCAGGGTCTGGCAACGCTCGGTCAACTCGACGCCTACGCGACCTACAAGCTGATCGAGCTTAAGACCGGCAGCACTCTGCTCACCAATACGGTGCACGTCGCCAACTCCTTCGACCTCAATCCCAACCAATACTCGACCATCGTCGGCGAAGACGACGCTCGCGACCGGTGCGTCTTAGAGCTCGACCAGGAGATCGTTACCCGGTTAACCTTCTTTCTGCAGCGGCGAGCCGCTGAGACGGGCTCGAAATCGGGCTGAGACGGCATGAAGCTCTCGGCGGCACGGGTTGCGGCGTTCTTGCAGCGACCGAATCGCGAAATTCGCGCAGTACTGCTCTACGGCCCGGACGCTGGCCTGGTGAGCGAACGCGGCGACACCCTAGCGCGCACCGTCTGTCCTGATCTGAAGGACCCGTTCCGGGTCGCCGATCTGAGCGGCTCTGCTCTGGCAGCAGATCCCGCGCGCCTTGCCGACGAGGCCGCACAGATGAGCCTGATCGGCGGACAGCGGGTGGTCCGGGTGCGCGACGCCGCCGATCGCCTCGCTGGGTTGTTTGCCGGCTTCCTCGATACAGCGCCCGGTGATGCGTTTATTGTCGTCGAGGCTGGCGACCTGCCGGGTTCGTCATCACTGCGCCGGGCGTTCGACCGCTCGCTCCGCGCCGCTGCGATCGGCTGCTACCCCGATACCGCACGCGACCGCGCCGCGGTCATCGACAACGCATTGCGGGCGCACCGGATAACGGCGAGCGCCGATGCAATCCAATACCTCGTCGAGCATCTCGGCAATGACCGCCTAGTAACTCGTTCCGAACTCGAAAAGCTCGCGCTTTACGCCGGGGACGGCGGCCGCGTCGAATTCGAGGATGCCCGGCTCTCGGTTGGGGACAGCGCCGAAATCGAGCTCGATGACGCCGTCATGGCGGCGGCGGAGGGCGATGCAGCCAGGGTCGATCGGGTGCTCGGCAAGGTCTTCCAAGAGGGAGAGTCACCAGTCACCGTCACCCGGGCGATGCTGCGCCATCTGCACCGGCTGCACGTGCTCGCTGCCCGGCTGGCGATGGGGTCCACCCTCGCCGAGGTGATGAGCAGCGCGCGCCCGCCGATCTTCTTCAAGCGAGAGGCCAATTTCAAACGCCAACTCGCGCTGTGGACCGAGGCGAGACTGCGCGCCCAGCTCGGCCATGTCGGGCAGGCTGAGTTGCAGATGAAGCTAACCGGCCTGCCCGCCGAGACGATTTGCCGCAAGGCGATGCTGGGCGTGGCGCAGGCCGCCCTCGGCCTGGCAACGCGGGACGAGCCTGCGGCACGCGGGTAGCCGCCCAGGCCTGTTCTCTCGTATATGGACGCCGATAACGTGTGATGGGAGGAAAAGCATGCGCTCTACACCGCCGGTGGCTTTTTGGGTTCTTGCCGCGTCCTTGCTCTGGGGGGTAGCGCAGGCCGAGCAGATCAACTTCAAGGCTGATCTCGGCGGCGCCAGCGAGCTCCCGCCGGTCACCAGCCCCGGCAAGGGAAGCGCGACGGCTTCGCTTGACACCGCCACTAAGACCTTGACTTGGACCGTAACCTATTCGGGGCTCAGCGGCCCCGCGACGGCGGGCCATATCCACGGTCCGGCTGCTCCGGGAGCGAACGCCGGTGTCCTCGTGCCGTTCAGCGGTGATTTAGCGAGCCCGATCAAGGGTTCGGCCACGCTGACCGATGCACAGGTCTCGGATCTCGAAGCCGGGAAGTGGTACGTAAACCTCCACACGGCGGCAAACAAACCCGGCGAGATCCGCGGCCAACTCCTACGGACGCCGTAACCGGCGTTACGGCTCGCGATGCAATTCCAGGAAGCAGGGATCGCCATCGCCCTCGGGCGGACCGATCCGCACCAGTAGCTGGCCGGTCAGCCCGCACGTCCCGTTAGCGGGGCCGAACAGGCACCCTTCGAAGGCTTCGAGAGTTGTGTCGCGAAAGATCGCGCTGACGACGGCGCCGTTGCGCAGCCACAGTTCTTCGGCAGCGGCCTGATACCCGCCCGCCGGGCGTGGGGGGATGGCGCACATTTGGTCCGGCGCGCCAAAGTCGCTTCGCAGCGCCGCCAGTATTGCGCGGAAAGCCGGCGGGTTGACACCGTGGCGCGGCCGTTCGAGCTGAATCCGCTTGAGGCCATGCGTCGCCTTGTCCATCTGGAAAAACACCACCATCGGAACCCCGCCGACGACCTGGCTAGGCAGGACGACATCTACATAGCTGTCGCCAAAGTCGAGAGATCGAGCCAACCGTGTCGCCTCAGCGCCGAATTGCCGGACCAATTCATCCGAGAATTCGCCCCAATGAGTTCGGTGCCAAATCTCGCCAATTCCGGTCGCAGCAAAGGTGGGTCCGGCATACGCGGCGGCTGCAAGTGCGATTGCAAGGCGTAAGAATCGGGTCATCGATGCAAAATCGGACGAAGCAGACGCGGCGGCGCCGCTGCCGCAGAACTTCGCTCGTCCCAGACAGCGGAGGCGTAGTGGATAACGATTACATCCTCACCATGAGGCGATATGACCGCGGCCGGCCATTGGATGGTCCCGACCGTCATGCTCCGGAGACCCGCTAAGCGGCATCCGCGGCGGCTCTTGATCTGGTTACCGCGCCGCACCGTTCAAGCGCAGGGGTCGTCGGCGGCGGCTCAGAGCGCGTCTGACCGTTCGGTTCTTCAAACGAAAACAGCGGTGTAGACGCACCTGGCGGCTCTTGAACAAGGATCTCGAAGAGCCAGATATTTTGCCGCTGAATGCCCAATTCCGGGGTTTGGCAGAACGGTGCCGGACGCTGTCCGGTGCGCCCTTTACCCATGTTGCTCGATAGAGGATGTGGCTATGAGGAAGATCGGTTTCGCTCCCTCCGGCGGCGGCATCGAGCCGGCGCATGCTCTGGAACTCTCGACCATCCGATTGGTTTAGGTTCTTGGCAAATCGAGGGTCATCGGGAAATGAGGATTGCACAAGTTGCGCCGCTCTACGAGAGCTGCCCGCCGCAGCTCTATGGCGGCACCGAGCGTGTGGTGTCCTACCTAACGGAAGAACTGGTTCGACAGGGGCACGAGGTCACGTTGTTCGCCAGCGGCGATTCGCGGACGAAGGCGGTTCTGCAGGCGCCTTGTGAGCGCGCCCTGCGCCTCGATCCCGAGTGCAAGGATTCCCTGCCCTATCACTTCATCTCGCTGCATCGCCTGGCGAGAACCGCCGCGGCGTTCGATGTTGTCCATTTCCATACCGATTACCTTCACTTTCCGCTGTTCGCAGAGGACTGGGGCAAGACGCTGACGACATTGCACGGCCGCCTTGATCTGCCGGACCTTCTACCGCTCATGCGCGAGTTCGCGATGATGCCCCTAGTGTCGATCTCGAACGCGCAGCGCACGCCGATGCCGTGGGCAAACTGGTACGGTACGGTTTATCACGGGTTGCCGACGAGCCTTTATGCCCCGGGATGGGGTGATGGCGGCTATCTCGCCTTCATCGGCCGAATCTGCCCCGAGAAGCGACCGGACTTGGCAATCGAGATCGCCCGCCGCGCCGGGCTGCCGCTGACGATCGCGGCAAAGGTCGACAAAGCCGATCGTGCTTATTACAAGACCAAGATCAAGCCGCTACTCAAGGATCCGCTCATCGAGTTCATCGGCGAGATCGGCGATAGCGACAAAGGGGCCTTTCTTGGCGATGCGACAGCGTTGTTGTTTCCGGTCGACTGGCCGGAGCCGTTTGGTTTAGCTGTGATCGAAGCGATGGCCAATGGGACGCCAGTGATCGCTTTCGGGCGCGGCTCGCTGCCCGAAATCGTCGAGCACGCCGTCACCGGCTTCATCGTTGAGAATGTCGATGAAGCCGTCGCGGCGGTGCCGCTCGCCCAGGCGCTGGATCGGGCTGCGATTCGCCGTCGCTTCGAGGAACGCTTTTCGGTGGAGCGGATGGCGCGCGACTATGTCGCATTATACGAGACCGTGCTTTGCCACGGCGCCATGGAGGGGGCCTTGAACTCCGCGGCAGCGGCTCAGGCAGCGGCCAACGCTGCCTGAGCCACAGAGCGATACCGGCCCGACCACGCCGGTCTCAGGGGAGGCCGGTGAGGCGTCGGCGTTCTACATCGATTCGAAAGTCTCGTTCCAAGAGCGGCGCCCGCGCACGCTCAAGCACGGCCATACCTTTGCGGTATTCGATCGTCGCGGCGACATCATCGCTCTAAACGGCGGCAGCACCGACGGCATTTACCACCACGACACGCGGTACCTGTCGCGGCTCGAGCTCCGCCTCAACAACGCGCCCTTATTGCTCCTCAGCTCGAATGTGCAGGAGGACAATGCAGTATTGAGGGTTGATCTGGCCAACCCAGGCATGGCTTCGCGTGGCCTGCGCGGTGAGTTGATCCATGTGAACCGCCTTAAGTTCATTTGGAATGATGCATGCTACGAGCGCATACTCGTTCGTAATTTCGACGTCCGGCCGCACGACCTCACGCTCGGCATTCAGTTTGCCGGCGATTTTGCCGATCTCTTCGAGGTGCGCGGGTACAGCCGGGCTCATCGCGGCCAGGTTTCGGCCGGGCGCTGCTCGGATTCATCGGTGGCGCTGCGATACCTCGGGCTCGACGGGGTAGAGCGCACAACCAGCCTCGTCTTCGAGCCGGCCCCGACTCACCTCGATAGCGCGGCGGCGATCTTCGAGCTATCGCTCGGGCCGGGGCAAGGCGCGCGGTTCGTGCTGCGCATCGCCTGCGATCAGCGGGGTCAGGACGATGCCGTCGCCCGGCGCTTCTATACCTCACTGCGCGCGGCGCGGCGCGCGCTCAGGGGTTCGAGCCGGCGTGCCGCCAGCCTCGATAGCTCGAACTCGCTGTTCAACGAGATGGCGCGCCGCTCGGTCGCAGATCTCTATATGCTGCTCACCGACACCGAATTCGGGCTTTATCCCTTTGCCGGGATACCCTGGTTCAGCACTCCTTTCGGACGCGACGGCCTGCTGACCGCCCTATTCACTTTGTGGATTGATCCGACGATCGCTCAAGGAGTGCTCCGGTTCCTGGCGGCAACCCAGGCGACGGCGGTGGATCCCGAGCGGGACGCCGAGCCCGGAAAGATCCTGCACGAGATGCGCGAGGGCGAGATGGCGCGCCTCGGCGAGGTCCCGTTCAGCCGGTACTACGGCAGCATCGATGCGACGCCGTTGTTCATCCTGCTGACCGGCGAATACTTCAAGCGCACCGGGGATCTCGCGACGGTACGAGCGCTGTGGCCCCATGTGCAGGCGGCGCTGCATTGGATCGACAGATACGGCGATCGGGACGGCGATGGTTTCGTCGAGTACCACCGCAAGAATGCGGACGGTTTGATCAATCAGGGCTGGAAGGATTCACACGACGCGATCTTCCACGAGGATGGCCGCATGGCGGAGGGCCCGATCGCGTTGTGCGAGGTCCAGGGCTATGTCTATGCGGCGAAACGCCATGCCTCCGCGCTGGCCGCGTGCCTGGGCGATCCGGCGGTTGCCGCCACTCTCTTGCAGCAGGCCGAAGCCTTACGGGAAAGATTCGAAGCGGCGTTCTGGTGCGAAGACTTGTCGACCTACGCGCTTGCGCTCGACGAGGCCAAGAGACCCTGTCGGGTTATCGCCTCGAATGCCGGGCATGCGCTGTTGACCGGGATCGCCGATCCCGAACGCGCGCGCCGTGTCGCCGAGACTCTCCTCGGCGCCGGCTGCTTCTCCGGGTGGGGGGTGCGGACGGCTGCGGTTTCGGCCGCGCGCTATAACCCGATGTCTTACCATAACGGCTCGGTTTGGCCACACGACAACGCGATGATTGCGCTGGGGCTCGCCCGCTATGGCTTAAAGACTGAAGTCCTCAAAATTTTCCGGGGGCTGTTCGAGGCCGCGGGCCATATGGATTTGCGGCGGCTGCCTGAGCTGTTTTGCGGCTTCCCCTGGCGCAGACTCAATGCGCCGACGCTTTATCCCGTCGCGTGCTCCCCGCAGGCCTGGGCCAGCGCCAGCGTATTCGCGCTGGTTCAGGCAAGCCTCGGTATCGACTTCGATCGGGGCGCGGGCGAGATCCGCTTCGACCGGCCGGTGCTCCCGGAATTCCTCGACCAGCTTCATCTACGCGGCCTCCAGACCAAACACGGTGTCGCCGATGTCCTGTTGCGCCGCTACCGCGGCGACGTCGCGGTCAACATCACGCGGCGCCAAGGGAACGTACCGATCGTCGTCACGTGGTGATCGTCTAAAAATCGACCTTCAGATCCGCGACGGCTCGGCCGAAATAGGCCTGAGGCTCCGAAGGCCGGGCGCCGAGCGCGCGCTCCATCTGGCGCACACAGCCCTTGGCCCCGTCGAATGCCGTCCGCCAAGTAACCGAGTTTGGCAAGACCGCGAGCAGGCACTCGTCGAAAAAATTGTAAGTCCGATGGACTTGACAGCCAAAGGACGGTCGGTCGCGGCGCGCGGCAGTCAGGATAATGCGATTGGGCTTTGCCATCTTGCCGGCCACAAAGCCGCCGCTGTAGCAGGCCGAGACGACGACAACCGTCGGCACCGCGGCGCATCCCCGCGACAGCGCCCGGGCGAGCTCGTCTGGGCTAAGCGCCGTGTTCGATCGGGCGAGCCACAAGCCGGCGCCGCGCTCGCCGTGCGAGGTCAAAAACACGAGGCACCGGTCGCCCATCCGGGCTGGCAGCTCGGCGATCCGCCGCAGCAGCACCTTGGCCTGGGCGGGCTCGACATCGGGTGACAACTCGGCGGCATTCGCACTGAGGCGGTGGATATTGCTTGCCGAAACACCCGCTGCGGCGAGGCGCTGACCCAGCTCGCGGGTGGCGTTGTCGAACACCGGCTCGGCATCGTCGCCAGCAGCGAGCACCACCTGCCATCCCGCACCAGAGATCGCCGCCGCGGTCGGTACCGCACCTTGGCCCGCGAGCACGGCGAACATTAGTAAGCTCAACGACAGGCGAACCGGCCGAGATGCCATCAAACCGCCCTCCACCTTCCTACATTACTCGTGATACCTTGCCTCTCTAGGGAGACGAACGATGGCAGTAGCACTCGCCGAAAAAAGTTGCACGCCGTGCCGCGGCGGCATTCCCCCGCTGACGCAGGGGGAGGCTGCCGGCTTTCACGCTCAAGCGCCGGACTGGGACCTGCTCGACGACGCGAAGCGGATCGAGCGGACCTACCGTTTCAAAAATTTCCGGGAGGCGTTTGCGTTCGTCGAGCGCGCGGCGGCACTCGCCGAAACCGAAGCGCACCATCCCGCGATCAGCTTTGGTTGGGGCTACGCAACGATCTCGCTCCAGACAAAAAAGATCAAAGGGCTGCACGAAAACGACTTCATCATGGCGGCCAAGCTCGACCGGCTTGCCGGCGAGGCGGCCTCCTAGGATCTGGCGTCTCGCCCAGCACGGGTGCGCGGTTGATCGGCGAACAAGGGAGGAGGAAATGCCAACATACATCATGCTCGCCAACTGGACCGACCAGGGTGCTCAGAAAGTCAAGGATTCGCCGCGCCGGCTGGATACGGCAAAAAAGGCGCTCGAAGACATGGGAGGCAAATTTACGGGGGTGTACATGACGATGGGCGAATACGACCTGATCGCCGTCTACGATGCTCCCGACGATGCCGTGGTGGCCCGGTTCACTTTGGTGCTCGCCTCGCTCGGCAGCGTGCGGACAAAGACCTTGAAGGCCTTCCCCGAAGCAGCCTATCGCGAGATCATCGCGTCGCTCGGGTAGCTCCCCCGCGGCGGACGCGCCGTCGTACCTGCCCGCGTCAAGCCTCCGCCCACGCTGCAGCGCCTCCCTGAGCTCAGGGAGAAAATTCGATCGGAGGCCGCAGACCGCCCGTGCGATCACCGGCAACACCATACAAATCAACCTCTCAGGGAACCGGGTCGGCGAGCGGTCAGGGAGGGCTCCGAGGGAGGCCGGTCGACCGCTGACGGAGGGAGCAGGGAGAGAAAGCCCGGGCATGACGCACCTTCGTCGTTATGATATCGCATCAATAAAATGCTTCATAAGCATTTTTCATATTGACAATGTATCACAGCAACGGCTATATGTGCAACCATTTTCGACACCAATGCGTTGCGATAATCGACATGCCGTGAATCCGCGAACGGAGCCGGTACTTGGCGGGCGACGAGAGCGATTACAGGGTGGGCCCGGGCAGCCCACCGCTGCACACCTGGTTTCCGCAAGGGTCAGTCCGGGGATCCCGGCGGCCGGACCCGAAAGAGCCTACTGTTCAGACCCATTCAGAAGATTCGATTGGCGACGGCGGACCAATGCTCACATCAAAAATCCTGTCACACCGGCGAAGGAGGCTGTAATCCAATTACGAACTTGGCGTCCTCATTCTCAATATCCGTCATTCCCGCGAAAGCGGGAACCCAGGGATTTCAGTCGCTTGCCCCTGGGTCCCCGCTTTCGCGGGGACGACGGGTTGAGCTGTCGGCAGGATTTCCTGACAGCCTCGAAGGCCGGTGCCCATGGCAGAACTGGGTCCCGGCCTTCCCCACGGAACTAGTCCGTGGGCTGAAGGCCCACGGGAAGACAAGGAAGAAGGCATCGCACTGAATCATCTGAATGCATCTAAGCACTAGCGGCACTCCTCCGCGATGCGCTGAACGAGCCTGCCCTGGTCACGATCGACGACCTCATGGTCGCGCACGGCATCTTCCCCGACTGGGGCCCCTACGCGGTCAGCAAGCCCAGCCTCGACAAGCTCGTCAAGATCTATGCCGGCGAGATCAGCAAGACCCGGGTGCGCGCCAACTTGCTCGATCCCGGCATCGTGCGCACCCGGCTGCGCGCCCGCGCCTTTCCCGGCGAAGATCCGAGCCGGCTGCCGCCGCCGGAAAGCGTCGCCGACGCCTTCCTCGCCCTTGCACTTCCGGAGTGCGGCAGCAACGGCGAGGTGGTCATGGCCTCCGCCGTTTCGTTTGCGACCGAATGAGTGAGCGAGGGAGGATCATCCTCGCCACGGCAGTCCCGCCCGCTCCATCCTCTGCCAGAAAGCCCTTTTCTGCCGATGCTCTGTCGCAACCCGCCGGCGGTAGTCTTCCTGAGACAGATGCCCGAGCCAGTCCTCGACATTGGGGACGAGCCTCTCGGCGGCGACCAGATCCCGGACGGCATGGTCGTAGTGCAGCGACTGACCGTGGCGGAGAACGGCGTCAGCCATCTTGCGATAGAGCAGGATGGCAGCTACCGGGTGACTCCCCGCGAGACGGTCGGCGACAGGCCGTAGCACGAAGTAGACCTCACCCTGGATCTCATCGAGACGCCGGTGCACCAGCTCGGCCGCGATATCCGGAGCGAAGTCGGCCAACAGGTGCAACGCCCGGTGGATGTCGGGATGTCCGAGGGCGGCCGCGATCGCCATCTGGCGAGCCTCCCCCATGGCTACCTCGGGCAACCGGCCGAGATATTCGGCCAGAACGTCCGACGATAACGAGGTCGCGAATATCGACCAGCGGACTGCCTGCGCATCCTCGGTGCGGCCGAGCCGATCGAGGATGTCGACCTTCAACCGGGTGATATTCTCGCGCTCGAACGTTGGCACACCCGTGTGCTCGGCCCAGTGAAGGGCTTCCTCGAGCCGCCCCACAGCGACAAGGCGTTCCACAATCTCTCTGACCGCCGCGGCTTCACTGCCGGCCAGGCGCTTCGCCGCGATGTAGCCGTCGACGTCGCCGCGCGCATCGGCGATGTTTTCCAAGGCGACTGCCAAGTATTGATGCTTTCCGGCAGCTCCCTGCTCGAGCCGCTCGCGGGCGATGTGTTCGAGCTCATCGAGGCCGGCGGTCCCGAGCGCCGTCGCAAATGCGATGATCACCTCGCCGCGGGCGCCGTATTCGTCGGTCATGAACAGGTCGAGGACTTCCGCGGCCAGCATGTTCGGATCGCGCTCGGCGACGGCGGCCCAGGCTCGCCCGCAGTCGCGAACCGCCTCGGCGATGGCATCGCCGATCATGCCGTCCGGGTCATCCGACCGCTCGAAGACGTTCGCGTCGACCCGGATCAGACGACCGAGCAGCTCCGCAGCGGCGCTCGGGTGGAGGGGAGAAGGTCCGCGGTGATTCCCTCCCGGATCCTGTCGAGCTCGTGGGCGAGGGTGCTGCTCTGGCGGTAGCCATAGAATCGCCGATCCCCGCGGATGGCGTCGATCTCGGCGGCCAGGGTCTTGACGAGCGCATCACCCGGAGCCGAAGCCGCCAACGCGATCCGCACCGTCTGGAG
>DATNKF010000153.1:0-11492 GCA_035603555.1 Allostellaceae bacterium | reverse complement strand
AGCGGTTGCAGCGCGAGCTCGGCATTACCTTTATCCATGTCACGCACAGTCAGGACGAAGCGATGGCGCTCGCCGATCTGATGGTCGTGATGCATGAGGGGCGCATCCGCCAAGCCGGGACCCCGCGCGAGATTTTCGAGCAGCCGGCGAGCGCCTTCATCGCGAGGTTCATCGGCGGCCATAACGTACTGGCCACACCTCATGGCCTGGCCGCGATCCGAGCCGACCGCTGCCGGATCGGACAGGCCGAAAACGGCGCCAGTTGCTCCGGGCGGATCGTGGCTGTCGAATACCAGGGCCCGGTCGTCCGGATCGCGCTGGAGACGCCATTCGGCGAGCAGGCGTCGGCGATATTGCCCGACAGTCTGTTCTTTGCCGCGCCGGTGCAGCCGGGTGAGTCCGCAACCCTCGTCTGGTCCGAACAAGATGTTCACTACGTGCAAGCCGGCTGAACCCGTGCGCAATCGACATGACACGGCGACGGGTGGGGCGGCGACCGGTCAAAGCCGATGCCAACCGCGCTCGATTAGAGCCGGCATCCCCTGCCACAGCCGGGACCGGGCGCTCGGCAAAGGCCGCTAAGCGTCCAAGATCAGCTATGACAATACATCTACATGCATGACACCGCCTGGTGGCGGTCCACTATCTCCCCGGTCTGTACAGACCGCGGGAAAGGGCGCTGAGCGCGGCGAAGCGGGTGAGGGCGCTTCCGCAAGCGGCGAGGCTGACGCATTGGGTATGCGACACGAGGATGACCTCGGGAGTTGCGCGTAGCAACAATTTACCAAGATTTACCGGGTTTCACTCGGTCGTCGAGCCCAGTGCCACCAACTGGGATCTGCGAACACCGGTTATCCCTCCCCCGAACCGGGTCCGCCCGCGGCCGGTCCTTGCATCAGGACCGGCCGCATTGCCGTGGATCGGCAGGATTTGACCGAACGACGGCAAGGATGGCACAGCTATGGGTACCGAAGGCGCTGTTACTTACGATTTATGTGACGGCATCGCTCGGCTCGGGCTGAATCGGCCGGAAGTCACGCAATTGGCAATTAGTTAGGCTTGTCAGTCGTTACGCTCGGTGTATTCCTTTGAAAGCACCTTATTGCCGATGTCTGCAGCGACGCTCAAACAAAGGGTCTCGTGCGATCGGGCTGGAATGACCTCGTGCAGCCGAAGCAAAGTGTAATATTGAATGCTGGTCAATAGAGCTTTCGCGTCCTCGCCTTCTTTAATGCGAGGTTGGAACTGCTCCATAGGAAAGATCTCGGATACCACAACACTTGCAGATATCTTTTTGTTGGCGTTCTTGGCGGCTACGATGTCGACGACAAAGCGCGTCCCGTCAGTCGACGCAGTAGCAACCCTGACATCCGGCATCTGGGATAGCTTTTCGGCGAGACAAGATCGGATAGGTCGAAGTGCCTCGATGTCGCCCGCTACGCGCAGCTGTATGATCACGTCTGTGCTGTTGGTCGCTTCGGCGGACCCGCAGAACGTTAGTGATCCAAATGCCAGGAGCACCGGAACGATCGCTGTGAAATATCCCCTGATCGCTTGCATAATCCACCCCCCTCCATTTTTCGGTCTGGGCGTCGACCCCCTACGTCTTTACTTTCCAGAGCTGTTCGCGCCTAGTCCTGCCTCTTCACAACTCGCACGTTATCTGGCTAACACGCGCGAGGGAGGTGAGTTCCCTGTGCGGGTTACATGTACAGCTATTGGTTCTGATCGGTGCGCCGGACAGCTACGGCGACGTGTGCTCCCTGGCCCTTCGAGACGGCGTGCGCGTTGACGCAACCTCAACAGTTCGAATCCCGCTTTCGTCGTCGGCGACTCTATCTTATTGCTGAACAGCTGGGTTGCGGACGCGAGCAGATGGGACGAGCGCAATCTTGGTCTCGTCCATGCCTGGAATATCGCGTGGCGAACCCGATCTGAAACTATCGACCCGTTGGGCCACCAGCCGCTTCAGTTGAGCGTAAAGATTGAGATGAACAGGTCCAAGAACACCAGTTTTGCCGACCGCCTGAGCGCAGCCGCAGATGCGAAGAAGGCCCAACTGGAGCGGGCAGTCCGAGCGAGGTCTGCAGCCGAGAGCCCCGCTGCCGTCGAGCGGCGGACAGCACGGGAGGCGGTCAGGGTGGCTCGCGATGCCCGTATCGCCGAGCGAAGAGCCACCAAGTTGGCCGTTGAAGCTCGTCAGGCTGCTGCTCTAGCCGCTGCGCAAGTCGCCGAGGCTGCAGCTCGTGAGGCCGCGCTAAAAACCGAGCAAGAGGCCCGCGACGCGGAATTCGCTGAGCGGACAGCGCGGGAAGCCGCCGTGGAAGCCGAGCGGCAGGCCGCACGCGACGCCCGCTATGCCGCCCGCAAAGCTCGGAAGCGAAAAGGCAGATAGGGTCGTCGGGTACGGTCAAGCTCCGGCCCCGCATGACGCCCAGCCAGTCCCCGGCTCACAGTTCGTGCGTCATCCGTTACCGTGACAACGCCCCCAAAATGTCTTCGCCCAAAATGTCTGCGATTGACTCAGCCGTGCATTACCAGGCCGCCGTCGACGCTGAGGGCCTGACCCGCCACCGGCTACCCCAGACCGAGCGCTATCTGGCGGTTTTCAGCGACTCCGGTGGCGTTAAAGTTCGACAGTGTGACTCCGAGCAGCCGCACACCCCGCGACGGCGGGAACTGAGCCTGAAGAAGATCGAGGCTGAGCTGCTCGATCAGCGCCCGTGATGTGATCGCCTCGTCGCAGGAGCGGCTGCGAGTGATCTGCCGGAAGTTGGCGTACTTGATCTTGACCGTCACAGTCCGCGCGGTTAGGCCGTGCCGGCTGTAAGCGGCCCACAACTTGGCGAACACCGGCTCGAGCGCCGGCGCCACTTCCTCCCACGCCAGAAGGTCGCGTGCAAAGGTCGTCTCGACACCGAGTGATTTGCGCGGCTCATCGGCCACCACTGGCCGGTCGTCCTCGGCCCGCGCCAGGCGGTAGAAGTAATCACCAGCCTTGCCGAAGTGCGCTGTCAGAAACACTCGTGTCTGCTGTCTCAGATCGAATCCTGTGTGGATGCCCAGCTTGTTCAATTTCACCGCCGTCACTGGCCCGACGCCGTGAAATTTGTCTACCGGCAGCTTCTCGACGAAGGCCGGCCCCATGCGCGGGGTGATGACGAACAACCCGTCGGGCTTGCGGTAGTTGGACGCCAGCTTCGCAAGGAACTTGTTGTAGGACACCCCGGCTGAAGCGGTCAGACCTGTCTCCAGGCGAATACGCCCCCTGATTTCTTCCGCAATCGCCGTCGCCGAATGTCGATGCACCAAAGGCGCTGTCACGTCGAGATAGGCCTCGTCAAGGGACAGCGGCTGAACCAGTGACGTGTAGCGGGCGAAGATGCCACGTATCTGCTGCGACACCGCCTTGTAGACGTCAAACCGCGGCGGCACAAACACGAGCTCGGCGCATTTGCGCCGGGCCGTGACCGAGGACATTGCAGAATGCACACCAAATTTGCGTGCCTCGTAACTCGCGGCAGCCACCACACCGCGCGCGCCTGCGCCGCCAACCGCGACCGGAACCCCGCGCAGAGCCGGATCGTCGCGCTGCTCCACCGAGGCGTAGAAGGCGTCCATATCGATGTGGATGATGCGGCGGAGACCCGGCGCCAAGTCGGGAGGGTGCGACATGCCGTGGGGAATGATATCCGAGATCAGGAAGTCTTCCAGCATCGAGTTCACGGTTGATCGTGCTTGCCGTTGGGATGCGGCCGGCCCCGGCGCAGGATCATCAGCAGCGTCGTGTCCACCCGCCCATGACTCGCTCGTAGGTCCCAATAGGGAGGGTCGTATGCTACCATTGATGATGTCGTCCGTGCCCCCTCGGACCTAACGTGGCTCTCGAAAACGCACATCAGGCGCGAGGCGATTTGCGCTTGCAGCGAGGCAAACCACCTCGCGGCCAAGGGCTCGTGGCAAATTCGGTGGGGTGACGTTGCCTGGAGCGGGCAACGCGTCGCTTGGATGGACGAGAACGCTTGCGCGCCACGATATTCGGCGCCGCCTCGATCACGGTCTACGGCAACGCCCGTGACCGCCATTTGCAGGTTAACGGCGCGGGCGAGATCAAGTTCGCCCAATAGGAACAGTTGCACGTCAGTCGCTCGGAACTTAACCTGCTGCCGCGGCAATTAATGGAGGGGGTTTGCTAATCGTCATGCTGGATTACCAGGTTTTCGAGGCCGGTGATGTCGTACTGCAATCGGGGTTGACCTACCGCAATGCGCGGCTCGCCTATAAGACCTACGGCTCTCTCGATGCGTTCAAATCGAACGTCATCGTCTATCCGACGTCGTACGGGGCGCAGCATTACGAACTCGAATGGGCGATCGGCGAAGGCAAGGCCCTCGACCCGACGAAAAATTTCATCGTCATCATGAACAAGTTTGGCAACGGCCTCTCTTCGTCGCCGAGCAACACCCCGGCGCCGTTCGACCGCTCGCGTTATCCGCATTTCACGATGGCCGACAACGTCCGGGTGCAGCAGCGCCTGCTGCAGGACGTCTTCGGCATCGAGCGGGTCAAGCTCGTCTACGGGTTTTCGATGGGTGCGCAGCAGGCGTTCCATTGGGCGGCACTCTTCCCCGATCGGGTCGAGCGGATCGCGCCGATCTGCGGCTCGGCCAAGACTTCGCCGCACAATTTCGTCTTCCTCGAAGGGGTCAAGGCGGCATTGACCGCCGATCCCGCATGGCAGGACGGCTGGTTCGCGACACCGCCAACGCGCGGCTTCCAGGCGATGGGCCGGGTTTATGCCGGTTGGGGCTTGAGCCAGGCCTTCTACCGCGAGGAGAAGTGGCGCAACCTCGGCTATTCCTCGCTCGAGGACTTCCTCGTCGGCAACTGGGAGGGCGGCTTCCGGCGCCGCGACGCCAACGATCTGTTGGCCATGCTGTGGACTTGGCAACACGCCGACATCAGTGCCAACGAGCTTTATTGCGGCGATCTCGGCAAGGCGCTGGGCGCGATCACCGCCGATGCGATCGTCATGCCGTCGACGACCGATCTCTACTTTACGGTCGAAGACAATCGCCGCGAGGTCGCTCGCATGCCGAAGGCCGAATTGCGGCCGATCCCATCGATCTGGGGACATCGCGCCGGCAACCCGGCGCAAAACCCCGAAGACGCAAAATTCATCGACGACGCGGTGCGCGAGCTCTTAGCGCGCTGAGCGGCGGGCCGCCTTTTCCGAAATTGAGTTCCTCGGCGCGGCGATGCGACGCCGACGCAGTCGGGCTGTCATCGTTCTGTCATACGCCTCGTTTATGCCGACGGCTCGCACGATGGTAATGGTTGACCGAGGCAATTGGCCGATATGACCCGGGTAGCTGCGGCACGAAGGCACGAGCGGCCGGCCGACAATTCTCGGCTGGTGACCGAGGGAATCAGCAAGATTTTCGGCAGCGTGTCCGCCGTCGACAATGCGTCGCTGAACATCCCCGCGGGCCAATTCGTCGGCATTATCGGACGGTCCGGGGCCGGCAAGTCGACCCTGCTGCGCATGCTCAACCGGCTGACCGATCCGACCAGCGGCCGCATCATGTGGGAGGGGATCGAAGTGACCGCCCTCAAAGGCCGCGCTCTGCGCGAGTGGCGACGTCGTTGCGCGATGATCTTCCAACAATTCAACCTGGTCGGCCGCCTCGATGTACTGACCAACGTGCTGATGGGCCGCCTGGCCCACACCCCGGCATGGCGCTCGCTGCCCAAGCTGTGGAGCGAGGAGGACAAAACCATGGCCATGGCAGCCCTCGACCAGTTCGGCCTCGCCGGATTTGCAGCTGAGCGTGCCGAGAATCTGTCGGGCGGTCAGCAGCAGCGCGTCGCGATCTGCCGCGCCCTGCTGCAAGAGCCCGAAATTGTGCTGGCCGACGAGCCGGTCGCCTCACTCGATCCGGAGAATACCCGGGTCGTCATGGATGCGCTGCAGCGCATCAATCGCCATTACGGAGTGACGATAGTCTGCAACCTGCACGCGCTCGAACTGGCAAGAACCTATTGCGATCGGGTCGTCGGCATGGCCGCGGGCCGTGTGGTGTTCGACGATGCGCCGGCGATGCTCACTGACGCTGCCGCGCGCGCCCTCTACGGCATGGAGGGTGCGAGGATGCCAAACGCAATCGAACCGAGCCTGCCGAGCGGCGCTGCAAATGTCGTGCAGGCGACCTGATTGCACCGTTTCACGCCATCCCATAGCTCGCCATAAGAGGACTAAAATGACGATCAGCCGTCGTACGCTAGTTGCCGTCCTTGCTGCTTCCGCCACCGTCCCAATCCGGCGGGGGCGCGCACAGAGCTGGCGCACGCAATATCCCGAGCTGGTCTACGCGGTCGTGCCGGCGGAAAACGCTACCGGCGTCGTCGACCGCTTCACGTCTTTTGTCGATTATTTGACCCGCGAGCTCGGCGGCAAAGTGACCTTGCGCGTTGCCAACGACTATGCTGCAGTGATCGAAGGCCAGCGCGCCGGCAATATCCATATCTCATATTACGGCCCGGCCTCGTTCGCGCGTGCGCGACTGACCGGGGTCGGCACCGACGCCTTTGTCATCGACGTCAACAGCGACGGCAGCAAGGGTTATAATTCCGTATTTTATGTCTTGGCCAAAAGCCCATATCAGAAAATCGAAGATCTTAAAGGCAAGAACCTCGGTCTCGTCGACCCGAACTCGACCTCCGGGTACAATATGCCGCTCTATACGCTCGACAAGCTCGGCATCAGCCCCGACAGCTTTTTTGCCAAGACACAGGTGACCGGGAGCCACGAGAATGCCGTACTGGCATTGGCGCAGAGAACCGTTGACGTCGCTGCCAATTGGTGGAACGCCGACGACGACTCGAACCTGACGCGGATGCTGACCAAGGGCATGCTGAAGAACCCCGACGGGTCGCCAATGAAAAAAGAAGATTTCCGCATCGTCCTGAAGTCCGAACTGATCATCAACGCGCCGACCGCGATGCTGACGAATTTACCGCAGGAGCTGAAGGCGGCGATCCGGACCGCATTCCTCGAGGCGGCGACCAAGGACCAGGCAGCCTTCCAACGGCTTTCCGACGGCAAGAACCAGCCCTTCCAGCCCGTCGATACCGCCGCTTATGACGACACCATCAAGCTGATCCAGTTCGTCGACCGGCTGCGCAAGAAGAGCAGCTGACGGAAGGTCCGGGTGCCCTAGGAAACCGACCGAGAGACCGGGGCCGAAGGCTTTCGTCGATTGACCCGCCTGGTACCCGTTCCCCCCGCCGCGCAGCTTGCAGGGCCAATCAGCGACTACCAGCAGGCAGTCGCAGCGAAACGCCGGCACCTCGCTCTCGGAGCAGTGCTGATCGCGACTGCGCTGGTGATCTCGGCCGTCGGAGCAGAGGTCCGTCCGCTCACCTTCTGGAACCATATCGGGAATTTCACCAGCTACTTCGACCGATTGCTGATGCTCGACACCGGCGCGCGGGTGTGGACCGATCCGCGGGAATGGTATTGGGGCTTGGCGAGGTGGGGTCGGCTGCTCGGCGAGACATTGCTGATCGCCTATGTCGCAACCCTGACGGGCATCATCGGGGCATTTGCCGCGGCGGCTCCGGCAAGCCGCAACTTGATGCGCCGAGTGTGGGTGCGCTTTGCCGTGCGGCGCAGCCTCGAGTTCTGCCGCACGGTTCCCGATATCGTTTTCGCGCTAATCTTTGTCGCCGCATTTGGGCTCGGTGCTCTGCCGGGCGTGTTGGCGATAGCGATTCACACGACTGGTGCGCTCGGCAAACTCTTCACCGAAGTGGTAGAAAATATCGACATGGCCCCTGTCGAGGGTGTCGCTTCGACCGGGGCCAGCTGGCTCTCCCAGGTGCGCTTCGCGGTAACCCCGCAGGTGCTGTCCAACCTCGTCAGCTACGCGCTGCTGCGGTTCGAGGTCAATGTGCGCGGCGCGACGGTGATCGGCTTTGTCGGGGCGGGCGGCATCGGCCAAGACCTGATCGTCGCCATCCGCAAATTCTATTACTCCGATGTCAGCGCGATGCTGTTGATGATCATCGCGACGGTGATGGCGATCGACATGCTCTCGGCCCGCCTGCGCCACCGCCTGCTGGCGATGGAGAGCCGGCCGTGAACGCCTCGGGCGGGCTGCGCGCGATGTTCCTCGCGCAGAGCACCGGGCTGCGCCGCCGATACCCGGAAACGCTGGTCGTCGGCTGGCGTCGGAAGGTCCCGTTGCTCGCCCTGTGCGCCGCAGCCATAGGCGTCTACTTCGTAGGGCTCATGATCTTGGATATCTCGCCCGCCAAGTTCGTCTCGGGCATTGGCAGGTTGTTCGACATCGTCGAGCTGATGTTGCCGCCGGATCCAGAGAGCTGGGCGCGAGTTCTGCTCTACCTCGGGGCGCTTGGCCAAACCCTCGCTATTGCCTTCCTGGGCACGATGCTTGGTGCGGTCATTGGTTGCCCGTTCGGCCTTCTTGCCGCCCGCAACGTCGTCGCCAACCGTTTGATCCACCTCCTCACGCGACGGAGTCTCGACAGCGTGCGCAGCGTCGACATCCTGATTTGGGCATTGATCTGGATCAACGTCGTCGGCCTCGGACCGTTCGCTGGAGCATTGGCGATCATGTCCGCGGATTTGGGCGCGTTCGGCAAGCTGGTTTCCGAGGCCATCGAGGCCGCCGATCGGCGACCGACAGATGGCGTGCTGGCCGCGGGCGGCAGCCGCCTTCATAGCGTGCGTTTCGGCATGTTGCCGCAGGTATTGCCGGTCATCGCCAGCCAGCTGCTGTATTTCTTCGAGTCCAACACGCGCTCCGCCACGATCATCGGTATCGTCGGCGCCGGCGGCATCGGTCTGCAGCTATCGGAGCAGATCCGCGTGCTGGAGTGGCAGCAGGTCAGTTTCCTGATCCTATTGATACTGATCACCGTCGCCGCACTCGACTGGATTTCACAGCGCTTACGCGGCGCCATCATCGGCCGCCGAGGTTAATTCGCCGTCAAAAGCGGTTGTCGAGAACTAGAACCTCCGAGGGCGGCATGTCGCGAATGGAAAGGTAGGCGGTACCATCCGTCTTGTGTTGCACCGCCAACAGCGAGCCGGTCGGATGCCTCACGGGCGCGCCGGCAACTTCGGCGGTATTGACGATAACGCGGAATTATCCCGAGCCAGCGCTGAGCGAGGCATCGACCAACACGTCAGCGCCGCGCGTCTCGGTACCGTGGGGGTTTACGGCACAAAGCGCCTCTTCGTCGTCGAGGAGGCGCGACCAGCCCAGCAACTCCCCGCCGCCGGGGGCCTGGAACGGACCCCCGAACAGGGAGATCGGCCGCAAATATTGCCGTCCCTGCCGCAGTACCGGGTAATTTCGGCGCAGACCGCATAGCAGCGCTATGCGCCGGTAGGCCGGGTGGTTAGCATCGAAACAATGGGCGCTAACAGTCCCGAACGGACCAAAGCCCGGCAGCTCGAGATCGGCCGCATCCGCCTGCAACCCCGCCCGCCCGGAAGCGCGCGGATGGGTCGGACCGAACATCGCCTCGCGCAGGTAGCGATCGGCGCTGCCCCAATCTGGCAGCCAGTGTTGCTCACTTGCCTCCGGTCCGGCAAGTGCCTGCTCGGTGCCGTAATAGATGCAGGGAATGCCGAGCGAGAACAGCTGGATCGCAACACCGGCAACGACCTGATGGTCCGAGGAAGCGTTCGCGGAAAAACGCAATTTCTGACCAAAGACCTCGTCGTGGTCGTCGAGAACCGATACGTGCTGGTTGCCGAGGTTGCGGTGCGACCCAAACGGGCTCTTCGCCGGATCGAAGCCATCGAAATAGGCGCTCGGCATCGTCAGACCCTTGGCCACCGCGACGAGCGCCGGCCGCATCTCACCGATGTCGAGCGCGGCATTGAGGTTGCGGTCGAGAACGTCGAGGTAACGCTCTTCGGCGAAATCGCCGCCGGCGATCTCGCCGACGAGGAAGAAATTGTTCTTGCCGATATTGGCAGTGAACTCTTTGATCGAGCCGCAGAAGTTGCGGGCCTGTTCCTCGGTCACGTGCTTGAGCGTGTCGATCCGGAAGCCGTCACAATCGGTCAGCGCGATCCAGTATTTGTAGCAGGCGGCCAGCGCCCCCAGTACATTGCCACTGACGGCGATCCGGTGATCGAGGTCGAAATCACGCAGATCCAGGAAATCGGTGCGCTTGTGTTCGGCGTTGGGGTCGTCGATGCCGCCGGCGCCGAGATTGCCATAGCCGGCCCGCGTGTAATCGTCGGCGGCCTGAAGCTCGATCGGCCAGGCTCCATCCTCGTCGCCGCCGATCCGCGCCGTGCGGCGCCCCTGCGCGTCGTTCCAGTCGCCGAACGGATAGCGCCCGGTCGTGTAGCTGACTGTGTCTCCGTCGCCGGCGCTTCCGGGGGTATTGGCCGGGTAGCGCCAGTTCGACCCGGAGTGGTTGAAGATGATATCGAGCAGAATGCGCATGCCCCGACCATGAGCGCTTTCGACCAGATCGACCAAATCCTGACGCGTACCAAAGCGCGGATCGACGTCGAGAAAGTCCTGCACACCGTACCCATGGTAGGTGTCGAGGTGCCCGCGCTGTTTGAATACCGGGCTCAGCCAGAGCGTGGTCACCCCAAGACCTGCGAGGTAATCCAGCTTTCCCCTGACGCCGCCGAGCGTGCCGCCCTGCCAACGGTCGCCGCCTGACTTGGCCCACGCGTCCCACCGCCAGGGGTTCGGGCGGTGATCGGCGCGGCGCGTCCGGTCGAGCAAAGGCCGGCCGCCTTCGCGCCCGTCGCTGAAGCGATCGACGAGGAGAAAATAGAGCACCTCGTCCCGCCAATCGACGGGGGAGGGGTGGTAAGAGACTCGGCGCGGCAGCGAAACCCCGCCGGGTCCAAAGATCGAGGCCGGCCGCTTGCGCCCGAGCCAGTCGCTCGCGAACGGGTTCGTCATGTCACCAGCCGAGATCGGCACGCAGTCTGGTGAAGGTTTCGAGATTGCGCTCGTGATCGCCGGTGAACCGCAGGATTATATGCGACGCGCCGGCATCGGCGAAGCCTTTGAGGAACGTGGCGGCACCCGCGGCGGGGCCGGCGTAGCAGGCCTGGCGTCGGCGCATCACCGCGGCCGGCTGGCCGTAATAGTTTTCGAGGAACGCGTCGATCCGCTGCTCGGCGCGGCTGGCATCCTCGTCGATCGCCAATGTCAGGTACATTGCGGCGACGAAGTTGTCGACGTCGCGCCCTGCTTCCTGGAGGATCGTTCGCACCTCCCCCCATTGCTCGCTCCAGCGGGCGAGGCTCGCCTCGTTGGCGAACCAGCCGTCGAAATGCCGGGCCGCCCGTTCGAAGGCCGGACGGACCGACCCGGCCATCCAGATCGGCGGGCCGCCCGGCCGATAGGGTGTCGGGCCAAGCACGCCGCTCTCGACCCGCCAGCGCCCGTCCCAGTCGACCGGCTTTCCGGTCCACAAGG
>DATNKF010000152.1:0-4829 GCA_035603555.1 Allostellaceae bacterium | reverse complement strand
CCTCGTTGCGCAGGGTAATTGTCTTGCGCGTGCCGGCTATCGGCGGTGCGGGCGCGTGGCCCGCAGGAGGCAGGTCGCCGAAGCCGTGGGGTCGAGTTCGCACCTGACTCCCCGCAGGAGGGGGCAGTCACGAGCGAAACCGTCTCCGCAGCCAAATTCCCTGCTAGCTGGGAAAATACAGGGAATTTTGCTCGCCTGGGCCTCCGAGGGAGGTTATTAGGTTCTAATACAGCAACGGATTCAACGGTTTACAGGGTAATTCCCTACGCACCGGAACAGGGAATTTATTCCGGCCTAGCAGGGAATTAAGTCGGGCCATCAGGGAATTTATTCGCCTGATCAGGGAATCCCGCGCTGGACTCGGCCAGCATGCGCTCAAATAGCCGAATACCTGTTGGAGATAACCGGTCAAGTTCTGCTCGAGGCACGACCGGCCGCACCAGCGGAAATAGCCGTTTGCCCTAAATCCCATGCTTGCCGGCCATACTCAAAGCAGAATTGCCGCTTGGCATCGTGATAAAGGGCGAATCCGGGGACCTCGGGACCATCGGCGTCGGGGCTGGCCACCATGACGGCGCGAAAATGGTCGCCGAGACGGTGACCCAAAGCGCGCAAACTCTATCATGCCGTCCGGGTCCTGCACTCGTGCCACGTGGCGCTGTTTGCCGCCAGTTGCTCTACGAGGCTGGGCTTATGGATCTTGCCCGTAGGCGTGCGCGGGAGCTGTGCCGCCGTGCGAAAAGCGAGCCGCGCCGGCACCTTGTAGCTTGCCAGCCGCTCCCGGCAGAAGGCGACGATCGCCGCGGGATCGGTAGCAGCCCCGGCCCGCAGCTCGATCACTGCGGCGACGATCTCGCCCTTCGACCGATCCGGAACACCCACGACATAGGCCTGCACGATGTCCGGATGCTGTACCAGGACTTGCTCGACCTCGCGCGGCGCGACATTGACGCCGCCGGTCTTGATCATCTCCTTTAGCCGCCCGCGAAACCGGATGCGTCCGTCCGCCTCGATCGTGCCGAGATCGCCTGTCAAAAAATAGCCATCCCGGTCGAACGCCTCTGCATCGAGCTCCGGCGCCCGGTAATAGCCCGGCGTGACGTAGCCCGCGACGGCGAGTTCGCCGATCTCGCCTTCGGGCAGGGGCCGCCGCGCAACGGGATCGACGGCACGGATCGTCATTCCGGGAAGCGGCAGGCCTTGGCTGTGCAAGCGGAGCGCCAACGGGTCATCGGCATCGGTCACGGCGCAATTGCCATAGGTCTCCGTCGAGCCGTAGACATTGCAGAGTTCTGCGGCTCCCAGCGCCTCGATGGTCATTGCGACGTCTTCGGGCGGGCCGATGGTTAACCCGGTCCGCATCGCACCGAGCCGGCGCCCAGGGTGGTCCTCGTGCTCCAGCAGGGCCCGCGCCATGTTGCCCATGCCGTAGTAGACGCTGCAGCGCTCGCGCTCGATCAGCGCCAAAGCTTCTCCCGCCTCGAAGCTCTCCTGCAAGACGAGGCAGCCGCCGTGCGTCATGATCGCCGGCACGGCATTGGCCGAGCCGAATGACCAGAACAGCGGCACGGCGAGCCATAAGCGGTCGCTGGCGCGAAGGTGCTGCCGTTCGCCGATGTCGAAGCCGTTGGCGATCAGCGGCCCATGCGCCAAAGTCACGCCCTTTGGCGCCGCGGTCGAGCCCGAGGTGTAGAGGATGTAGCAGATGTCCTGCGGCGTCACAGCCTGCTGTGCGGCGGCGAGTGCTGCGGCATCGACTGTGGCGCCCCGTGCCAGGAATTGCGGCAGCGAGAAGATCGCGGCGGGTGCGCGCCCCTCCACAGCCACGACGGTGCGCAGGTTCGGCAGCCGCGCGCTCCTGAGCGCGCCCGGCGGTGACCCGTCGAGTTCGGGGCAAAGGTCGCGCAGCGCGTCGAGGAAGCGCCGGCCGCGAAAGGCCTTGAGCGTGATCAACGCCGCGGCGCCGGAATGCTCCAAAGCCCAGGCGAGTTCACGCGGCGTCGAGAACGTGCTGAGCGCGGCGACGACGGCGCCGATCTTGGCGGCACCGAAGGCGGCGACAATCCATTCCGTTCGGTTGGTGACCAGCAGGGCGACCCGGTCTCCGCGCCGGATGCCGACGGCGAGGAATGCCCGGGCGAATTCATCCACCCGCGCCTTGAGGCCGGCGTGATCGAGACGCTCGTCGCGAAACACCAGAGCCTCGGCGCCGGGCGTGCCGGTCGCCATCTCATCGACCAGATCGCCGAGCGTTCGGCTGGCCGGACGCCGGCTCGCGCCGTCACTCATCGCGTCCTCATTCATAGTGAGGCCGCCGCTTCTCGCGGAACGCGGCGACGCCCTCGGCGAAGTGAGGGCTGGCTCGCACCGCGTCGCCGAGCTGCTGCTCCAGCGCCTCGCGGGTCAACGCGTGATCGGCGATTGTGGCGCTGACTTGCCGCTTGACCGCCTGCACCGCCGAGGGGCTGTTCGCTGCGATGATCTCCGCGGTCTCGATCGCCCAACCCATCAGGTCGCTGCGGGGCACAAGCCGGTTTACCAGGCCGAGCCGAGCCGCCTCCCCAGCGTCGATCAAACGCGCCGTCAGCAGCAGGTCCATCGCGTGAACGTAACCAATCTGCTGGGTCAGCTTTATCGTCGAGCCGCCGAACGGGTAGATCGACCACTTGACCTCGGTCAGGCCAAAACGCGCCTCCGGCGCAGCGGCGCGGATGTCGGTCGAGAGCATCAATTCGAGGCCACCGCCGACGCAGTCGCCGTTGACCGCGGCGACGATTGGTTTCGAATATGGGTCGTTCTTCAGCAAGGCGTGGTTGACCATCCGCGCCACTTCCGGCCCGGCCGACAGATCGCCGCTGACATCGGCGCCGACGGTAAAGGCTCGCTGACCGGCGCCGGTCAAGATGATGCAGCGGCAATCGCCGTCGCGCTCCAGCTCGTCCCAGAGGCGTCCGAGCTCGATCAGCATCTGTCGCGTCATGGCGTTGAGGCGCGGCTGGTTGTCAACGGTGACGACCGCGACGTGCCGGCTATGCCGGGCGAGTCGGATCTCCATCATTCGGGCTCCAGGCAACGTCACCGGTGACAGCAGTTGAGGGCCGGCGCGGGCCGCCTGTCAACCGACCGCTCCCGATCGTTTTGCGATATCGTCGGCGCGAGCGATGGGCGTATGGCGAGGAGCAGGAAATGAAGGCGATCCGTTGCCGGGAATGGGGCGCTCCCGATGTGCTGCGGCTCGAAGAGGCCGAGAGCCCGAACCTCAAGCAGCACCAGGTACGCCTCCGGGTCCGCGCCGCGGGCGTCAACTTCGCCGACAGCCTGATGGTCGGCGGCACCTATCAGGTGAAGCCGCCGTTCCCGTTCACCCCGGGGCTCGAAGCCGCCGGCGAGATTGTCGAGACAGGCAGCGCGGTCGATGGCTTGCGGGTCGGGCAGCGGGCGCTCGCGGTGCTGCGCAACGGCGGCGGCTATGCCGAGGAGATCGTTCTCGACGCCGCCGCGGTGGTGCCGATCCCCGATGCGATAGATTTCGTCAGGGCCGCCGCCTTTCCGGTTGCCTACGGCACCGCGCATTTCGCGCTGACCCATCGCGGCCATCTGCAACCGGGCGAGACGCTGCTCGTGCTCGGCGCCGCCGGCGGGGTCGGGCTGACCGCGGTCGAGATCGGCAAAGCGATGGGCGCGCGGGTCATCGCCGCAGCGGGCGGCACGGAAAAACTGGCGGTGGCGCGCTCGCGGGGAGCCGACGAGCTGATCGACTACAAGGCGGAAAGCATTCGCGACCGGGTGCGCGCGCTGACCGGCGGCAAGGGCGCCGATGTCGTCTACGACCCGGTCGGCGGCGATGCGTTCGACCAGGCGCTGCGCGCGGTCAACTGGGAGGCGCGGATGCTGGTGATCGGCTTTGCCGCCGGCCGTATCCAGGCGGTCCCGGCCAATCTGATCCTGGTCAAGAACATCTCGGTCATCGGCGTCGTGTGGGGCGCGCAGGCCGAACGCGACCCTGCCCTGATCAGCCGCAACCTCGCCGAACTGCTGCGCTGGTGGGAGGCCGGCCGGCTCGAGCCTCTGGTCGCGAAAGTTTTTCCGTTGCCCGAGGCCGGCGAGGCGCTGACGGCGCTGCTGTCGCGCCGGTACGCCGGTAAGATCGTCCTCGAAACTTAAAGGGGCCGACGCGGCCTCAAAGCGGCTCGCCGCAGCCCCCGCCTTACACCAGCCGTTCGCTCGCCTCTTCCAATTCGGCGCGGAAGGCCGGGTCGGCGACTGCGACAAGCGCACGGACTCGTTCAGCGAGCGTGCGGCCGCGCAATTCTGCGATGCCATGCTCGGTGACCATGAGGTCGGCCTCGGCGCGCGGCGTCGTGACGATCCCGTCGGCCAGCTTGACGACGATGCGCGAACGGGTGCGTTCGCGATCGGTCGATTGCAGCGCGATGATCGAACGCCCCTGCGCGGCGCGGTTGGCGGCACGGATAAAATCCATTTGGCCGCCGACAAGGCCGATATGTCTTCCCCGTGCGGTCTCGGCGTTGACCTGACCGGTGAGGTCGACCTCGAGCGCGCCATTGATCGCGATGAAGCGGCGGAAATTGCCGAGCACCAGCGCGTCATGGGTATAGGACGTCGCGCGGATTTGGATCGCCGGGTTGCGGTCGGCGAAGCGGTAGAGCCGCGAGGTTCCCATCAGCTTGTCGACGATGCCGGCCTCCATCAGATCGGCGATCCCATCGCCGATCGCTCCGGAATGGATGCCGAGACCCTGCTTGCGGCCGAGCGCGCGGGTCACCGCCTGGGGTATCGCGCCGAGGCCAAGCTCGATCGTCGCGCGG
>DATNKF010000151.1:0-3538 GCA_035603555.1 Allostellaceae bacterium | reverse complement strand
CCCTGCGGCCGCTCACGGCACGACGAGCCCTGCCGCCGGATCCCCGGCTCAAACGCCGCCGGTGCTGCTCGTCTATTCCCCCGCTACAGCTGTGGACAACGGAAATCTGAGCACTGCCTCCGGCGCCAATCCGCTCAATGGAAGTCAAGTTCGCATATGACTCACTACTGGAGGCAGAAGGATTCGAACCCTCAGTCCCGCGTCAGAGAACGCTTTTCGAGACTGCCCCGTTTGAGCTCGCCCTTCCCGATGGGTCGCGAGAGGCACTGCGGCTTCGAATCTCTATTCCTCCACCGCCGAGTATGGCTGAGGGAATTCTGAGTCGACCCTTCAAGCTTTACGCCGATCGGCAGACCGCCGATTTGCGATTGGCCCGAGGAAGCGAGATTGCGATGCTTGAGCCATCCGATGGATCCTCGCACGGTCCCTCTCTGTGTTCCGCGTGAGGATCGCGAGCTTGTCACCAACGCACGGTGTATGCGAGCGTTGACGACAAGGTTTAACAACGCCAAGGGGAACTGCTCGGAGCCGACTTAAGCAGTACAGTAAGCGACCGTGCGGACGACGACATGGACCTGTTCGCCGCGATCAACCCGCTCTTAGTCGTGTCCGGCTTCGTTGTCGGCATGCTCGTCGGACTGACCGGAGTAGGCGGCGGCTCGCTGATGACGCCGATTCTCGTTCTGCTGTTCGGGGTGCACGCGACGACCGCTGTCGGGACCGACCTCCTCTACGCGGCGATAACCAAGACCGGCGGCACGCTGACGCATGGACTCAAAGGAACGGTGGACTGGCGCGTCACCGGCCGGCTCGCTGCCGGCAGCATCCCGGCAACAATCCTGACTCTCTTCGCGCTCTACATCTTGGGCATCAAGGGCAACGCCTCTCCGCCCCTGATCACCACCGCTTTGGGCATCGCCCTTGTCATGACCGCGGTCTGCGTCCTGTCGCATCGGTGGCTGCGTCTGCTGACCGCGACGCGGCATGCGGAGCCGGATCCGTGGTGGACCGCGACACTGACGACCTTCGCCGGGCTCCTGCTCGGGGTGTTCGTGACGCTCTCCTCGGTCGGTGCCGGCGCCATCGGGATGACGGCTCTCGTTCTGCTCTACCCGCGCACCCCGATCGCCCGTCTCGTCGGCTCCGACATCGCCCATGCCGTGCCGCTGACCTTGATCGCGGGCGTCGGCCACTGGCTTCTGGGATCGGTCGATTGGGTACTGCTTGGTTCGCTCGTCATTGGCTCTCTGCCGGGCATCTTCTTCGGCAGCCATCTGAGTGCGCGGGTGCCGGACAAGATCCTGCGGCCGGTCCTCGCGACAATCCTCGTCATCGTTGGCGTGCGCATGCTGCGAGCCTGAGATCGCTCAGTTGGTGCTCGGCGCGGAGAAGGCATCTCGCGACCAGGCTGGCAGGGCCCCGCGTTGGCGCCTTCTGGAAGCCCGGTGACCCGGCGTTGATATCATTACCGGGGCCAGCCTGGCTCGGCGCACGGTAAACCTGCTCCTGTCGATCGTCAAAATCCGGCTCTGGCTACCGGGCGCGATGACGGCTTCGCGCCGAAACCAGCCGTTCCCCTGTCATGGGTCGAACGAGTCAAACCGTCAACGTCGACACTAATTCAAACTAGGATGCGGGTAAGCCCGGACTGCTTCCCCTCGTCGACACCGGGGCGAGATCGCCAGCGGGGCACCGCCATGATCTATGTCGGCCGCTTCATTCCTACCGCGACCGCTGGTGCGCAGCCGACCGGCGACGAAGCGACGGCCATCCCGTTCCTCAAGCGCTTCACTTCTCCAATACCGAGCACTGTGAAAATCTGCGACAGATACCCGGAGCATCTGGCCCGTTAAGCCGCGTGCGGGAGGCGGGACCGCCGCGCACGAAGGAGTTTGATTTCGGCCCGCTTCGCCTCGAACTGGTCCGTCAGGCTGCTTAGGCCGTAGCCGTGCCCACTGACCCCGGGGCTCTCGCCAGCCGCTATTCATGCCCGAGGATAAGCACCGCCGCCGCGATTAGCCGTCGCACGTCGTCCTCCGTCCCGACGGTGATACGCAGATAGGGCGCCGTGCGCGGCTTGTTGAAGTGCCGCACCAGCACCGCATGTTCGCGCAACGCCGCTGCGAATTCCGGCCCGCCCCGCGCCGGATGCCTGGCGAAGACGAAATTCGCGCTCGAAGGCAGAACGACAAAGCCAAGCCGGATCAGCTCCCGCGTCATCGCTTCGCGTCCTGCGACGACCCTCGCGCAGCTCTCGTGGAGGTAGGCGTCGTCGTGAACCGAAGCCGTCGCGCCCGCCTGGGCGAGGCGGCCGAGCGGGTAGGAATTGAAGCTGTTTTTCACGCGGTGGAGCGCCTCGATCAGCCCCACGCCGCCGAGCGCGTAGCCCACGCGCAACCCGGCCAGAGCGCGCGACTTCGACATCGTCTGCACGACCAGCAGGTTCGGATGATCGGCGATGAGTGGAACCGCGCTCTCGCCACCGAAATCGACATAGGCCTCGTCGATCACCACCGGGATATCGGGATGATCTTCGAGCAGTCGGGCGATTTCCGCGCGCGGCAGCGCGACGCCGGTCGGCGCGTTGGGATTGGCGATCACGATCGAGCCCGCCTCGCGCCGATAATCCTCGACCCTGACGCGCATTTCGTCGTCCAACGGCACAGTCTCGCAGGCGGGGCCGAACAATTGCGCCCACACGGGATAAAAGCTGTAGGTGACGTCCGGAAAAAGCAGCGGCTTCGGCTGTTTCAAGAGCGCGACGAATGTATGCGCGAGCACTTCGTCCGAGCCATTGCCAACGAAGACCTGTTCGGGCTTGATCCCGTGATGGACGGCGAGCGCCTCGCGCAGCTCCTGCGCCTCAGGATCGGGATAAAGCCGCAGGGTGTCCACCGCTGCGGCTCGCATCGCTTCCAGCGCGAGCGGCGAAGGGCCGAACGGGCTTTCGTTGGTGTTGAGCTTCACCAGATTGGCGATGCGCGGCTGCTCGCCGGGCACATAGGGCGAAAGCTCACGCGCGATCCTGCTCCAGAACGCCTTCATTTTAGGAGTATAGGCAAGTTATGAATTATTGGATATTCACCCATTTCAGCACGAGTATTTATGTATCCCTATTTCGCGATGGGCCCTCTTCGATCTCCAGGCGGGCAAGGTCGCCGGCGGCAGCTAATGTAGATCGTTGCCTCAACCCTGGCCAAAGCCGCTATCCCGCCGGCGCGTCTTGTGCGCCAAATGCTGGCCGCACGGTGCGAACCTGACCTGGAGAGCAGAATGGTTCTTAAGTCGCGATAGCCCACAAGCCCATGTGTTACAGGCAGGAAGACCTCTGAGTGACGCCGTCATTGCCACCCTCCCGCGGTGCACAAGAGACAGGGCATTAACGGGCGGCGAGGCGGCGCCCCTCGACCAGCCCTGGCGTGCTTCTCACCGGAGCGGTCATGATGATACGAAAGCCTTGCTCCAGGCGCATCGCCACGTCATCGGCCGTGGCGATGGTCGCACACGGGACGCCGAACTCTTTGCAGGCGGCCAGGAC
>DATNKF010000150.1:0-4395 GCA_035603555.1 Allostellaceae bacterium | reverse complement strand
CGACGCGGACGACCTTATCGGGGCTTTCGCCCCACACGTTGCCGTAGTCGCTGCGGCCTGGGCGGCCGAAGGGGCGCGAGTCGATCGCGTCCAGAGCAAAGACGCAGAATGACGGAACGCCGTCCTCGCGGAAGTTCTCGTATTGGTCGTCGCCCCAGATCAGCACGAAATCGGGAGCGAAGGCGTCGAGTGCCTCGCGCGCCTTGCGGAAGCCGCCGAGAAGCCGGCGGCGATGCTCGCCCGCCGCCCCACCGTTCTCGTTGGCGGCCAGCTCCTGGCGCAACGGCTCGGGCCAGCGCGCCGGCTCCTTCATCTCGGCCGGCACCCGGTCGCTTTTCAGAGTACGGCTCAGGAAAGAGCTCATGTACGGGTCCGGGAGCATCAATCCCGGGAAGTGCGTGACCCCGATACCGAGAATTTCGCCCATGCGGGCCTCCCTCTGCGTCAATGGCCGGCGCGGCTGCTCGACCAATATAGCAAATCGACGCGCGCTCTTCGCCTACCAACTGATCGTCAGTTTGCCGTCGCGCATCTCGTAGCCTTGCAGCCGAGTGAGAAAGCTCATCCCGAGCAAGGAGATGTTGAGGTGCTCGAGCACCGCAGCGGGCACGTTGTAGATCGAGAGCTGGCCGATCCGGATCTCGCGAAGGGTCACCGGGGCGATGCGCACGGCGCCGTTGGCGGTGCTGGCGCGGTGAGTATACGCCAGCTCGCTGGGAACAATGCCGGCGGCGCGCGCATCCTCCCGGGTCAGGGTCACGAGGCTGGCACCGGTGTCGACGAGCATCCGCACCGACGCGCCATTAACGACGGTATCGAGGATGACATGACCCTGCTGGTTCGTAGGGTAAACGAGGCTGTTGTTCGCCGCTCCATTCGCGGCGACGGGTACCGTTGTCCCGGACGCAGGGGTGCGGTTCAGCAACAGCTCCGGACCGAGTTTTGCGATTCCGGCGCACACAAAGGTTATGGCACAGCACACGAATACCCAGCGCAACGCCCAGCCGATCACACCGCCATCCCCGACAATCCCTCCGCTTCTCCCCCAGGGCACTCTCCCGGTGAGTGATTAAGGCTTGCTGAAGCCGCCATCGTCTGTGACGAAGTTCGACCCGCTCGCTACAGGAAGATTTCAACCCGGCTCCGGCGCCCTTGTTTCCGGCATGATGGCCCCGACGAGAACCGTCGCGATCAGGCCGACTGCCGCTAGACTGAGGAAGGCGGCACTGCCGCCGAGATGGTCCGCCACGAGCCCGGCCAGGGTCGTGCTCAACGTCGCGCCGCCGCCGATCGCGAGCCCGACCAGCCCGAGCGAGGTCGTATAATGACCGGTGTTTCGTGTGATATCGGCAACGATCAGCGGGAACAACACCCCGAACACCGCAGCCCCAAACCCGTCAAAGAGCTGTACTGCGATGATCAGGTAGGGATCGCCAACCTCGGCGAGCAAAATGCCGCGGATCGGTAGAGCGCTGAAGCCCAAAAGAAGGATCGGTCGGCGTCCCCAGGCCTCCGCAGCCCGCCCGGCCCAAGGAGACAGCAATGCGGTGATGATTTGCGGGCCGACGATGCATGCGGCAATGACCAGCGCTGCCTCGCTGCCGGCCCGCTTTGTCACCGCACCGGCGGCAATCGGCAGCATTGCCGCGTTCGCGAGGTGGAACAGGGCTGCGCAGCCGGCAAAGGCAATCAGCCTGCGGTCCTTCAGGAACTCCCACGAGCGGTTGCACGGCCTTCCCGGCGGCTGCGTGGACGCGGTGTGGGAGGGTCGCAGCGGTCCGGAATCCGCCTCGCGCAGTGTTTGGAGCGCCATCAACGCCGGGATCCCAAGCGCCGCGGCGAACAGAAAAACCGCTCGATCCGTTAGATAGTAACCAAAGGCGCCCATCACGCCGGCGGCGACGGCGTTGCCGATCGCGGCATAGCGCGCATTGCGGCCGAGCCTTTCGCCAAACCGGGCTGGATCGACGAGGATGAGGGTGATCGCAGCGATCGCCGGACCGAGTACGGCGCTGGCAAAGGAATGCACCACCTCGGCCACGATAATCGCCAAGAAGTTGGGCCACAGGGCTATGGCGAGGGCACTTGCAGATATCGCGACGATCGCCACCGCCGCGGCGGTGCGCTTGTTGCGCGTCCGATCGACCAGAACTCCCGCCGGAACCTGGCTCGCCATGCTGGCGATCGTGCCGGCGCTGAGCGCGGCTCCTATCGCGCCCTGCGTCCAACCCGCGCTGGTCAGGTAGACGGAGACGAAGGGTCCGAACCCCGTCTGAAAAGTGGACACCAGGAAGTTGAGCCAATCCAAACCGCGCAAACGGTGGGTCGTCGCTTCAGCCGCTCGGCACTCCGTGCCGATGCGCCGCACCCTCATGCCAAGGGCATCACCAGTCGGGGTAGGGAGCGCTTTCGCGTCGGTTGGGGGGCGGGGTTACAACCGCGACCACGTCGCGCGATTCCTTGTATTCGGGTGCCGCCTTTATCTCGTCACGGTCGAGAGCGACCACGACAGCCGCGTTTCGCCTCGCCGTATCGAACTTCAGGGTGCTCCAGGCTATGGCGATCTTGCGGCTACCGACACCAAGGAACCCACCGAAATCGATTATCGCCGCGCGCGGTTGACCGCTTTCGTCGACGAGCAGGTCGACGATGCGGCCCATGGCTTGATCGGACGCGCTGCGGACCTCCTTGCCGAGGATCCGGCGAAGGTCTGCGCGAGGAAATTGGAGCAGGCTCGCGCCTTGAGGCGGCGGCTCGTTCGAGCCAAAGGCTCCGTCGTCCACGGCTGCTGCCAGCCGGCTTGACGGGTCGGCGGCGGTCGCGATCGCAATAACCAGGGCGCAGCCGATGACCCGCACCGCGGCAAACCCGGGTTGTCGATAGTCGGCTCTAACGCGCCAAAGGTCTCCGATGCGGTCGAACATCGCGGAACCTCCTCAAATCACGGCCGCGCGCGCGGTCTCCCCGCTGGCAACGAGACAACGGTAGAGCGAGACATAGTCTTCCGCCATCCGACGCGCGGTGAAGCGCTTCTCGAACACTTTCCGTATCCGCTTGCGGTCGAGCATGTGCAGCCGCCGTGCGGCGGCAGCGGCGGCTGCCTCGTCCGCGACAATGAAGCCAGTCACGCCCTCATCGACGACTTCCGGCACCGAGCCGTTGCCCATAGCGAGGACCGGGGTCCCGCAGGCCATCGCCTCGATCATCGCCAGCCCGAACGGCTCGCGCCAAGCGATTGGGAACAGCAAACCGGTGGCTTCGCCGAGGAATTCGGCTTTCTGGTGCTCGGCAATCTCGCCGATGAATTCGACGTGCGGCTGCGCCAGAAGCGGTTCGATTTCCTCCTTGAAGTACTCCCGATCGACGTGGTCGACCTTGGCCGCGATCTTCAACCTCATGCCGGCGAGCGCCGCGATCCGGATCGCCCGGTCCGGCGCCTTCTCCGGCGAGATCCGGCCGAGAAAAGCGAGATAGCCGCCGGCCCCGCTGCCGGGCAGCAGCAGCCGCTCGGGGAGGCCATGGGGTACGGTGGCGATATAGTGCGCCTCGGGCAATGGAGCGCGCTGAGCGTCCGAGATCGAGACCACCGGCACCTCGCAGAACGCGCGATAGAGCGGTCTCAGCTCCGGCAGGTCGAGGCGGCCGTGTAGGGTGGCGAGGAACGGCACGCCGGCGCGCCGCAGAGCGACATATCCGAGATAATCGCAGTGCAGGTGGACCACATCGAATTCGCCTGCCCGCTGCGCAGCAGTCTCCAGCATCGTGATCAGCGGCGCGATGTGATCGCGGATCGTCGGATCGAGCCGAAGCGCCTGGGGCCACCCCGCGACGAGCGTAGCCGTCGTCGAGCTGTCGCCGCTGGCGAACAAGGTCACCTCGTGACCCAACCCGACGAGCGCGTCCGTCAGATAGGCGACGATCCGCTCGGTGCCGCCGTAGAATTTGGGAGGAACGGCTTCCATCAGCGGCGAGATCTGAGCAATCCGCATCGTCCCTCCGGTTTCTTCGGACGGGTAACGCCGGACCGGGAAATTTGTTTCACGAGCTGCGGCATTTCGCCTCGGCTGATGCAAGTGAAGAGCAAGCTGTGTTGCGCAGAGAGGAAGTCTCGTCTTGGGAATAAGAACGGGGCGATCTCCGTTGGCGCCGCAAGAGGGCTAATCCCGTTGACGATCTCGCCCGTCCGGACTGAACCATGGCGTTCTATTCAACGGGTCTACTTGCATAACAGGGGAGGGAGGGAACGCGCCGAGAGGCGTGCGGTTCATCAACTATCAATTTTGAGGGTAACACCCGATGATACTCGTCAGAGCGACGGGGGCGGCTCCATCAAGCTTGAAAGAAATGGGTCTCTCTCTGGCCGCTGTCTGGAAGCTTCAAGGCCCTCAGCCTGTC
>DATNKF010000149.1:0-2178 GCA_035603555.1 Allostellaceae bacterium | reverse complement strand
CGCAATGCATGTCGTCGTCGAAAATCAAATCGCGCTCGGCAATGAAATCCCGGTCCGGGCTACGCTCGACCGGCTGATGGGAGAAGGCCTCGACCGGCACGAGGCGATCCATGCGATCGGCCTCGTGCTGAGCGAGTATATTTACAATCTCGCTCGAGCGCGCGAGCCCGAAACCCACAGGATCGAGAGCTATTACGCGGCTTTAGAGCGCCTCACCGCCGATTATTGGCGCCGCTCGGGGTGACCGCACCGTCGCTGCGTCATCACAGCGACCAGGGACGCCCTTGGTGTCGAAATCGATTGCTTTTATCGGCTTTATGCGATATTATTAATATAGAAAAATGCTGATATCGCACACCATTTGATGGAAAGACGGCGGCGCCTCATGCTCAGTTTATATCTCCCTGCTCCCTCCCTCAGAGGCCGATCGGCTTCCCTCAGAAGCCTCCCTGAGCGCGCCGAACGCCGGGTTCCTAAGCAATTGATTGCGCGCATGTTGTTGGCGATCAGGCGGTCGATTTCCGGCGTCGAACCGATTTTTCTCCCTGCTCTCAGGGAGGGGCGTTCAGAACCAACGGGCCTTGTCGACGAGGTTGCGCAGCGGCTGGCCGGCGAGGAAACGGCGGCAATTGTCGAGGATGATCTCGTAGCGCCGGTCGTCGAGATAGGGGCCGTAGCCCGCGGTATGCGGCGTCAGCAGCACCCCCGGCAAGGTCCACAGCTTGTGGTCGGCGGGCAGCGGCTCCTGCTCGAAGACATCGAGACCGGCGCCGGCGATCTCACCCGCCTCGAGCGCCGCGGCGAGATCGTCGAGCCGCGTCGTCAAGCCGCGCCCGATATTGATGAAGAAGGCGGTCTTCTTCATCTCCTGAAACCGCGTCCGGTTCATGAACCCCTCGGTCTCCGGGGTGTGCGGCACGGTCAGGATCACGAAATCGGCGATGGGCAGCAGCGCGTCGAGCTCGTCGCCGCGGTGCAACTCGGCGACCCCCGGCGGTGCCTCGCGCCGGCGCTCGTCGACGCCGATCACCCGCATCCCGAACGCGGAGGCGAGCCGGGCGACTTCGCTGCCGATGCCGCCGACGCCGACGACGAGTGCCGTCGCCTCGGGGAGATGCACGACACCAGTATTCTGCGGCAGCTTCTTCCATTCGCGCCTGAGCTGCTGCGGGATGTAGCGGTGCAGACCGCGGGCAAAGGCCAGCACAAAGGCCATCACATGCGTGCCGATGTGGTCGTTGTAGATTTCGCGAAAATTGGTGATCGCCACCGGATGTGCGATTAGGTCGGGATAGTAATAGCCGGCGGGAGGTGCCGCTTGCGGCGCTTGCAGCCAGCGCAACCGCGTCGCTCGGGGCAACAGGTCGGGCGGAATTACGCCGAAGGCGGCATCAGCATGGGCGATCACCCCCGCTGCCTGCGTATGGTTCTCGGCAACGACGACCTTCAGCTCGGGCAGGGCGTCGGCGAGGCGGGCTCCCCATTCGCGGGTTTTCTCCGTTTGCGGCGGCAACATCACGAATTCGGTCGGCATCGCGAACTCCCCCCTGGCTGGCGCTGATCGCTGCGACCAACCTAGCACGGGCAAGGTGGAAAGGAGGACGGCAACGCGATAGGGTTTCGACATAACAGCACAAGAGGGACCGACCAATGGCGACGAGCACATCGGGGATCAACAGGAAGAAGCTGCTGCTGCCGACGACAATGTCGCGGGCTGGCTGGGCGCTCGTCGAGGCGCGCGAGGATGTCGAGGGCGTCTCCTTCGTCCCCACCGTGCCGAAGGCCGAGCTGCATCGGCTGCTGGAGGATGTCGCCGGGGTGGCGCTCGGCGTGCAGCCGTTCAGCGACCCCGAGCTCGACGCCGCACCCGGGCTCGAAGTCGTCTCGCGCATCGGCGTCGGCTATGACGCGGTCGACGTCCCGGCGCTGACCCGGCGCAAGATCCCGCTGATGATCGGCGGCACCGCCAATTCGGTCACCGTCGCCGAGGCCGGGGTGTTTTTGATCATGTCGCTGGCCCGGCGCGGTGCCGCGATGGACGTGCTGGTCAAGGAAGGCCGTTGGCAGGACCGCTACAAGGAGATGCCGGTCGATCTCTACGGCAAGACCGTGCTGATCATCGGCTTCGGCAAGATCGGCACGCGCTCTGCCAAGCGCTTTGCGGCGATGGAAACCAAC
>DATNKF010000148.1:0-4175 GCA_035603555.1 Allostellaceae bacterium | reverse complement strand
GGCGTCAGCATGTTGGCGTTGACCGCCTTTTGCCAATCCTCGACCGACCATTCGCGGAAGTCGCCATGTGGCGGGCCGCCGCAATTGTTGACCAGGATGTCGGGGTTGGGGCAGGCGGCGAGTGCCGCGGCGCGCCCGGCTTCGGTCGAAATGTCACCGGGCACCGCCGTCACCTTGGCACCGGTTTCCTTGCGGATCTCCTCCGCCGTCTGCTCGAGGGTCTCGGCGGTGCGCGCGGTGATCGTCAATTCGACCCCGGCGCGCCCCAGCGACATGGCACAGGCCCGCCCCAACCCTTTGCTCGCCGCACAAACCAGAGCCTTGCGTCCGCGAATGCGCAAATCCAACATATCGTCCTCCGCTCCAAAGAATGATCCCCACAGTAACTGAAATGAAGTTGACCCTCATCCTCGATCCCGCACCGGTCGGTGTGCGCGCCAGCCTCATCGAAGAATGGGACGAGCTCGGCCGAACGGCGCGGATGGAGCCGATGGTCCGGCTCTTCGACGCGGAGGAGCAGGCGATCGCCTGGGGTCGTACGCTGGCCAGCCGTCGCGGGTTGAAGCAAATCTACCTGACCGACAATCGTAAGCCACCGCCGCGCGAATGACACCCACAGGGTCCGCCCGACCGGCAGCACTCCTTTGGGGCGCTGCCGCGGTGATGGTTTGCGGAATGTTGGCGGCGTCGGCGGACGATGCCGGCGGCGCCGCTTCGGCGGCCGCCTCGCCGGAAGTGATCAGCGATTTCCTGATCCAAAACGTCTGTCTCGATGCGTCGCGTACGGTCCTCGAAGGGGTCAGCCCGATCGATGGTGATCCGCGCTGCGCCACCCAACGCGACCTGACCCCGGGCGAAAAGCTGTCCTATCATAAGCACGACCATCCCTCGCCGGGCGACCGCGCCGCCGTCGCGCGGGGCTATCAGCGGCGCGACTCGTTTCCGGTCGAGACAGGCCCTTTCGGCAGGGTCGTCGAGCACTCGTTCGACTTCGGTACCGGGGCAGGACGCCGGTTCGGCGTCTTCGATCTCGGCAGGGGCGATGGCGGCGATATCACCGTGATGTCGGCAAACGCGGCGTCGTTCGCGGCCACCGAGGACGGCGGTGGCGGGTTTCAGCTGTTCGTCGGGCCGGATTGTCGGGGTCGCGTCAGCTCCGCCGGGCTCACCGATTCCTGGCTCATTGCCCTGTTCGACCCCAGCCGGGCCACACCGCCGCAAGGGGAAGCCGTCGCCCGACTCGCCGACCTCAGAGAGGGCCGGCAGGACAACTGCCCGGCGCGGCTCAACGCCGCCTTTACGCGATGGTACGTTAGGCCCGTCCTCTACCGGGCAGCCGAGGGCCAGGGCACCCCGGTCGCGCTGACGACGCTGATCTCCGAACATTATGGCGGCGAGCGTCGCGAAGACGCCGACCATGTCGAGCGCTTTTATTTCACCCGCGAGCTCGGCTCGACGCGCTGGGAGCGGTGGCAAAACCTGCAGCACAGCCGCGGCTTCAGCACCGAGAAGCTGGCCAAGGCAGCGGCGGACTTCGCTTCGACGAGCCGCTGCAGCAAGCCGGAAATTCCGGAGGGTGCGGCGTTTGTCATGATCGATTGCCGGGAGTGGACATTGATCGTGCCGCCGGACGATCCGGCGGGCGACCGACCCGGGTTTTTCCTCGACGCCGTCAGATCGCGCCATCTTGCCGATGAGCTCTTCCCCGCCCCGGGACCTCGCTGACCCCCGGCCCCCATTAGGGTCGCTCAGCCCGGCGGCGGGACCGGCATCCCCGGGTATGGCGGCGGACCATCGGGCGACGGGCCCGGACCATACGGCGAAGGCCCTGGTCCATAAGGCGAGGGGCCAGGACCATAGGGCGAGGGGCCCGGACCATAGGGCGAAGGCCCCGGTGCATAGGGCGATGTGCCTGGTGTCCCCGCATAGGGCGGTGTCCCCGGCGGCGGCGAGAAGCCCGGCACCTGGTTGCCTTGCGCGGCCATGCATTGTCCGTAGACGACGTCGTATTGCTGCTGCAGCGACATTTGCGCATAACCCGCACCCCCGGCGCCCACCACGGTGCCGAATGCCGCACCCGAGGCCGCGCCGATCCCGGCACCCCGGCCGCCTCCGATAGCGGCGCCGAGCCCGGCGCCGAGTGCGGTCGAGAGAACCGCTGTGCCCACGGCTTGGTTGGTGGCCGCCGCGGCCTGGGGAGCCGTCTGTGCGGTGGCATATTGCTGACAGTAACTCTGATCAGCAGCAAAGGCGCTGAACTGCTTGTTCGCTCCCGGAGCGACCGGGATTGTCGGCGCCATCGGCGGCACGACGCAGGCGCTCAGAGCGATCATCAGCGCGACAGTGCCCGCAACAGGCGGACCTATACTCTTCATGTTCCTTTCCCCTCCATGGAACTCAAATATGATTTTGAGGGCGACTTCCCGATCGGCGCAAGCCGCCGCCATAGCGCATCAGCGAGCGATTTTGTTTCGCGCATTACGCGAATTCCGGCTGTCCCATCTCCTGTTACTGCTGGAGGAAAAGAGGCTTTCTCCCAACTTTAGGTAGATCACCGTCTCACGGCCCAATGCCGCCCGGCGGGGCTATCGCCACACCATCCGCTAGCATATTATTGCGCTATTGTCAATATATTCGTGCGGTAGTGATCAATTCATCCCAGGCGCGCTTCGATCGGGAGCATTAATACAATGGGAGTTCGGACGACAAAGAAAATTATCTAGCAGGCTCGGAGAGGAGGAAGACGAGGGAGACGAGCAGGCCGAGAGCGTCAGCACCAGCCAGACGATGATCATCGAAATCGACGGTGTCCGTGTCATCGCATTCGCTCCGCGATTGCGCTGAAAGCGGCCGGCTGTGCCAGGCACCTCGCTACGCCCTAGCCGCGAGCGGGTCTAATCCTAACGCGGGTTGCACGGACGACAAGACGCATTATCGGGGCTAATCGCCGCTTTCCCCGCCACCGGCCGCAGGATAGATTGGTCAGCGGGCAAGGCTGCCGGGCGAGGGTGCGTTGGGGGACCGCCGGTTCGTCGTCGAGCTGATCAAGCCGTCGCATTACGACGATGACGGTTATGTGATCCAGTGGTGGAAGTCCTGGATCCCGTCGAATTCGCTCGCCTGCCTTTATGGCATCGCGATGGATCTGGCGGAGCGGCGCGCGCTCGGCTCCGAGGTCGCGATCGAGATCCGCGCCTATGACGAGTGCCACACGGTAATCCCGGTTCGCCGGATCATCCGGCGGATCAAGGATGCCGATGCCGGGCTGGTCTGCCTCGTCGGCGTGCAATCGAACCAATTCCCGCGCGCGATGGATCTGGCCGCACGGTTTCGCGAGGCCGGCATCCAGGTCGCGGTCGGCGGGTTCCACGTCTCGGGGTGCCTCGCAATGCTGCCCGAGCTGCCGCCCGACCTCGAAGCCGCAAAGGACCTCGGGGTGACCCTCTTCGCGGGTGAAGCGGAGGGAAGGCTTGGCGGACTCTTTGCCGACGCCTTCGCCGGCCGACTGCGGCCGATCTACAACTTCATGGCCGATCTGCCGGGACTGCAGCAGCAGGTCACGCCGTTTCTGCCGCTCGACATCGTGCGGCGCTATGGCGAGACGATCGGTGCTTTCGATGCCGGACGCGGCTGCCCGTTTCAATGCAGCTTCTGCACGATCATCAATGTGCAGGGGCGCAAATCGCGCTGGCGCGACGCCGACGACGTCGAGCGCCTGGTGCGCGCCAACCTCGCTCAGGGCGTCTTCCGCTTCTTCATCACCGACGACAATTTCGCGCGCAACCGCAACTGGGAGGCGATCTTCGACCGGCTGATCGAGATGCGCGAGCAGGAAGGGCTCGGGCTGCAGTTCATCATCCAGGTCGACACGCTCTGCCACCGCATCCCGAACTTTGTCGAGAAGGCGGCGCGCGCCGGCTGCAAGCGGGTCTTTATCGGGCTCGAAAACATCAACCCCGACAATTTGCTGCAAGCGAAGAAGAAGCAGAACCGGGTGCACGAATACCGCCAGATGTTTCTCGCTTGGCGCGCCCAGCGGGTCATCACCTATGCCGGCTACATCCTGGGGTTTCCCGGCGACACGCCGGAGCGGATCGCCCGCGACATCCGCACCGTGCAGCAGGAGCTGCCGGTCGATCTGCTCGAATTCTTTATTTTAACGCCGCTGCCCGGCT
>DATNKF010000147.1:0-3120 GCA_035603555.1 Allostellaceae bacterium | reverse complement strand
ATTCCACGCCAACATACCCGCGTCATTGGTCTGGCCGGTATAAGGAACGTAGATAAACTTCTGGCCGCCCCGCACGTTGATCGGCCATGGCTGATCATCGATGATCCATGACGTGTGATAGAGGCAGCCGGCCTCAGCCATCAGGTCGTCTGTCCTGACGGTGTATCCGGCACCACCGCCGAGCCGTCCTTTCAGACGTTTGCCGGTCATCTCCCTCAGGTGCGTGATGAAGTCCTGCCAGTACGCCCGCTCCTGCTCTTCAGTGTAGTCGTAGATCGGGCGGCTGTTGTAGAGACCGTGGGCCATATAGTCCCAGTTGCTGGCGACCATCGCGTCTTTTATTTCCGGAAAATGGTCCAGAATCTCGAGATTGAGACAGCAGCACGCCCGGACATTGTTCTTGTTCAGCACGTCGAGCATGCGCCAGAAGCCGACGCGATTGCCGTAGTCCATGCGCGAGTATTGCGGAATGTCCGGCTGTGTCGGCCGGTTCTCCGGCAGGTACTCGAAGAACTCCATATTCGGCGCGACCCAAAACGCCAGGCGCGCATTGTCGGGCCACTTGATGATGGGTCGTTCAGTGATCGGCGCATAGTCGAATCGGCCGGGTGCGAGAGCCATACTGTCTTCTCCGTCCGTGAAAACTTAGAGGCTACGAACCTGACTGCGCCTTGAACCAATCGATGATCTCGCTGCCGGTGGCCTTCCAAACGCCCTGGTAGGCGCTGATGTGGCCAAGCACTTCGTCGAGATGCCGGATGCGCCACGGCTGGCCCATGATCCACGGATGCAGATGGAGCACCATCAGGCGTCCGGTGGTGGCACCATCGGCATAGAGACCATCGAACCACTCGCGCCACAGCAGGTTGACCTCGTTGATGGTCCGGCGGCCGTGGAGGTGGATGTAGTTATCGTCGAGGTAGGCACTCACCCCGAGCGAGTAGAGCTCCCCGGTCTTCGGCGTCATCTTGTAGGGCTGCTCGTCGTTGCCCCAGTCGCAGACGTAGCGAATGCCCTCCGCGGCCAGGAGGTTGGGGGTGTTCGGCGTCTCTTGGAAGTCGGGGCCGGACCAACCGAGCGGGCGCTTGCCCGTAGCCTTCTCGACCGCCTCGATCGAGGCGCGGATATACTGCCGCTCCTCGTCTTCAGACATGCCGATATGGATGATGCGCCGGCGCGAGAGACCGTGCGCGATGAACTCGGCGTCGCGCTTCTGGCCCTCCTTGACGAGGAACGGGTAATGGTCGGCGACGGCCTTATCGAGCGCCAGGGTGGGCTTGATGCCGTATTTGTCCAGCACGGCGAGGATGCGGAAGATCCCGACACGATTGCCGTACTCGTGATTGCCGTAGCCGCCGATGTCGGGAAAGTTCGCCTGGTTTCCGGTCCACATGCCCTCGGGGCCTCCCAGAGGGGTCACCGCCAGCGGCGTATTTGGCGGCACCGCCCAGTCCCAGTGCTCGAGGTTGACGATAACGGCAAGGGCGACGCGGGCGTTGTCCGGCCACCTGAGAGTGGGGCGCGTGACAATAGGGGACCAGGGATAAAAGTCCTGGTCCATGCCATAGGCTCGTTTTGCGGGCATCGCTCCCCTCCGCCGGCTTTTGTGTGGATTACCGAGTGCGGACTATGACATACGGGGAGACCGCCGCAAGATTGCCGCTGACAATATTCCTGGGCTTGGATTCTTCGAGGAAAAAGGCGCCTTTCACCCGAAGCCGCTAATCAATCTGCCCCTCGCGGCGGCAACCAAGCGTGTCGACGAAGCTGATAAGGTGGCGTTCGGAGCATGCGCATTCGGCTGACGCCGCGGATATTGCGGTGTCGGCGGCAACCGATCCATGATGGCGCAAGACCAAGCGCGGGGCAGCGATGACGGGACCACGCCAATTGCATTTGGGCGCTTTCATGCGCCCGGTCGGCATTCATACCGCCTGGTGGCGCTACCCGGGCGCTTATCCCGACGCCAATTTCAATCTCAAGCACCTGATCCGTTTCGCGCAGACCCTGGAGCGCGGCCGCTTTGACGCCTGGTTTATGGCCGACCATTTGGCCGTGCTGAACATGCCGATGGCGGCATTGAAGCGCAGCGCAACGGTGACCTCCTTCGACCCGCTGACCCTGCTGCCGGCGCTCGCAATGGTGACCGAGCATCTCGGGCTGATCGCCACTGCGTCGACGACCTTTGAGCCCGCCTACATGATCGCGCGGCGCTTCGCCTCGCTCGACCATATCAGCGGCGGCCGCGCCGGCTGGAACCTCGTCACCACCTCGAACCCCGACGCCGCACTCAATTTCGGGCTGACCGAGCATATGGAGCATGGCGAGCGCTACCGCCGCGCCCGCGAGTTCTTCGATGTCGTGACCGGCCTCTGGGACAGCTGGGCCGAGGACGCCTTTGTCCGCGATGTCGAGACCGGCCTTTATTTCGACCCGGAGCGGATGCATGTGCTCGACCACAAGGGCGAGTTCCTGTCGGTGCGCGGCCCGCTCAATATCGCCCGGCCGATCCAGGGCTGGCCGGTCATCGTCCAGGCGGGCGCCTCCGATGCCGGCCGCCAGCTCGCCGCCGAGACCGCGGAGATGATCTTTGCCAGCGGCGGCAAGCTCGCCGACGCGCGGCATTACTACGCCGATGTCAAGAGCCGCGCCGAGCAGTTCGGGCGCGACCCCAATCACATCAAGATCCTGCCCGGCGCCCTCGTGGTCGTCGGCGAGACCGCCGCCGAGGGGCGAGAGAAGCGGGCACTGCTCGACAGCCTCGTGCATCCCGACAGCGGCATCGCCTCGCTGTCGATAGCACTCGGTCACGACGCCTCGGGCTTCGACCTCGACGGCCCGCTGCCGGAGATCCCGGAGAGCAACGCCAGCAAGAGCGGCCGCGAGCGTGTCATCGAACGCGCCCGCCGCGACAATCTGACGGTCCGCCAGCTCGCCCAGATCGCCGGCAGCTATGGCGGCCTCGCCCTGGTCGGCACTCCGGCGATGATCGCCGACCAGATGGAGGAGTGGCTCGAGAGCGCCGCCTGCGACGGGTTCAACATCATGTTCCCCCATGTCCCGGGCGGCCTCGACGACTTCGTCGACCGGGTCGTCCCCGAATTGCAGCGCCGCGGCCTC
>DATNKF010000146.1:0-6618 GCA_035603555.1 Allostellaceae bacterium | reverse complement strand
TCTCCCCGCTTGCGGGGAGAGGGAGGGACCCGCGAAGCGGGAGGGTGAGGGGCCTTGCCCGCCGGCCGTCTATTACGGAGGACATCATGCCGTTGCCTAAAGAGGTGGATGCCACAACCCCCAAATACCTGCGCGACAAATATGCGATCGTCGGTGTGGGCGAGACCACCTATACCCGCGGTTCGGGCAAGACCACCCGGGCCTTGGGGACCTGGGCGGTCCGCAATGCGATCCTCGATGCCGGGCTGAAGCCATCGGACATCGACGGCATGCTGTCCTACCAGGGCGGCGACTCGACCTCGGGGACATTCATCTCCGGCGATCTCGGCATCCGCCTCAATTTCTACATGGATGTGATGGGCGGCGGCTCGTCGACCGAGGCGCTTGTCGGCATCGCGATCGGCCTCATCGAGGCGGGTTGCTGCAAGGTGGTGGCGATCTTTCGGTCGATGAACGGCTATTCGCAGGTCCGCATCGGCGGCACCGGCGCACGCTCCGCCGCCCCGGTTGGCGGCGACATGCTGCACAACCGCGCTTATGGCTGGCAGAGTGCCGGGCAGAACTTCGCGCCGACCTTTATGCGCCACATGTACGATTACGGCACCAAGCCCGAGCAGGTCGCGATGGTCAAGGTGGCGCACAGCCACCACGCCTCCAATAACCCGAAGGCCTATTACAAGAAGCGTTTTACGGTCGAGGATGTGCTGAGCAGCCGCTTTATCTGCAAGCCGCTGCACCTCTTGGATTGCTGCGTCGAGACCGACAATGCGACCGCGATCATCGTCACCTCGGCCGAGCGTGCCCGCGACTGCAAGCATCCCTTGGTGCTGATCCGTGGCGTCGTCGGCCGCTGCAACAAGCCGCGCCTCGACATGCACTACCAGCACGGGCCGATCTCGACCGTCGCCGGTTACTACGCGCGGCAAATCCTATGGCCGAACGCCGGCGTCGGCCCGGAGGATGTCGACATCACCGGCTCCTACGACGCCTTCACCTTCACGACGATGCTGCAGCTCGAGGATTACGGCTTCTGCAAGAAGGGCGAGGGCGGTGAGTATGTCAGCAGCGGCGCCATTCAACTCGGCGGCCGGCGGCCGAACAACACCAGCGGCGGCCATCTCTGCGAGGGCTACACCCATGGCATGAACATGGTGATCGAGAACACCCGTCAGCTGCGCCACGACGCCGATGATTCGTGCCCGATCGGCTCCGACGGCAAGCGGCAGCACACTTACGACTACCGCGAGGGCGGCTGCCGCCAAGTGAAGAATGTCGAGGTCAGCGCCAATCTCGGCTGGGCCAACCCCTCGACCGCCTCGTCGATGGTCATGCGGCGCGGCTGAGAAGGAGAAGAACGATGGCTATTCGCGCCGAATATCTGGGCATGGGGCTCAGCCTCGACGATCTCGAGGTCGAGAACCTCGAATATTTTCGTCACTGCTCGGAGCACGACTTTCATCTGCAGGCTTGTGCGCAATGCAGCCGCCTGCGCTACCCGCCGACCACGGCCTGCCCCTGGTGCGCCACCCTCGAATCAACCTGGAGAAAGGTCGAGGGGAGAGGGACGGTGCATTCCTATAGCGAGGTGCACCACGCGATCCAGCCTGCCTTCCGCGGCCACACGCCGTACCTGATCCTGCTCGTCGATCTCGACACCCAGAAGGGTGAGCCCACCCCCGACGAAGCGTTGCGCGTCATCGGCAATCTGTGCACCCCCGACGGTCAACTGGCGCCGCCGGAGCTGGTGAAGCAGGTCGGCATCGGGACCCGGGTACGCATGGTGTTCAGCGACGTCGCCCCCGGGCTCGCCCTGCCGCAATGGGCGATCGACGAGACGGCACCGCAGCCTGCCCAGGTCTGGCGCTATCCGCAGGAATGACGCAAGCGAGTTTGGCGTGGCGGGTCGAGGAAACCTGTCTCAATGCCTGGCCGGCATTGCGGCAGGGATTGCTCGATGGCTGGGTTCTGCGGTTCAGCGACGGGCTGACGCGCCGCGCCAACTCGGCGAATCCGCTCCGGGCCGACCACACCGATGCCCTGATCCCGGCCTGTGAAGCGCTCTACCGAGGGCAGTTGCTGCCGACAATCTTTCGCGTGCCGTCCATTATCGACCCTGATCTGGACGAGCGCCTCGATGCATTAGGCTACGGCTCCGAAGGCGAGAGCTGTGTCCTCTATGGCGACATCGACGCCGTTGCCGCGGCGACGGAGCCGGACGTGCAGCTCTCGGCGCATCCGACTCCGGAATGGTTCCGAGCGATGGCGGCGCTGCAGAACCACACGATCGAACAGAGCGCGATTTATCGCCGGATCGTCGGCGCGATCGTCATCCCCACCGCGTTCGCGGCTCTCGCCATCGATGGCGAGTTCGTAGCGCTCGCCTATGGCGCGTTGCATAACGGATTGCTCTGCTACGAGTCGGTTGTTACCGATTCCCGCCGGCAGAGGCACGGCTACGCCCGCCGGGTCATCGCCACCTTGGCGGCTTGGGCGAAGGATGAAGGTGTACGGGGCGCGTGCTTGCAAGTCGAAGCAGGCAACGCGCCGGCACTTGCGCTGTACGATGCTATCGGGCTGAAAACGCGGCTCTATCGCTATCACTATCGCCGCGAACCGGGGCCGATCACCCCGGTTGTGGCAAAGATGTGAGATTTGCCGCACTCTCGCACCCGAACGTGCACGGTCTGGTATGATGATGGCTCTGAGTAACAACTCGAGCGTCTGACATGCACGTTGTGGGGATCCGCGTCAAACCGAGCGACCTTTCCAAGCAAATGGAGACTATGCGGTTGTGGCTGGACGAGCACCGCATCGACCTATCGACCTTTGCTTGCCGTCATACAGAGGACGGCATGCTCGTCCATGCCGAGTTCCGGCTGGCGCATCACGCCACGGCATTTGCCGAGCACTTTGGCGGTCGCGCCAACCGGCCTTTGTCGGCTTATGCCGGGCAAGACCTTATGCAGGAGATCTCGCCAGCCGACGCGCTCGTCGGCTGACCCGCAGCCTGCGCTATTATATCAGGACGAGGGGTCGCACCGACGCCGCGCGCCTTTGGGCGCATGACGCCGATGCCGTGCGATGTCAGACCACTCCGTCCTCATGTAGCGCCGCCACCTCCGTAGCGCTCAGACCAAGCCAATCGCCGAGCGCTTCGGCGGTGTGCTCGCCGAGCAGCGGTGCCGGTTTGATCGGCGCGGGCGCGCCGTCAAACCGCACCGGCCAGGTCGTCATCGTCATCTTCCAATCGCCGTGGTGCATGGTTTGCAGGATCCCGCGCTCGTAGAAGCTGGGTTCGTTGGTCAGTTCCATTGAGTCGAAGACAGCTCCAGCAGGGACGCCCGCGCCGCTGATCAGTGCCATCGCTTCTTCTTTGGTGTGCTGGCGGGTCCATTGGGCAATGATCTCATTGACCTCGGCCTCATGCTCCACCCGGGCGGAGGCTTTGTCGTAGCGCGGATCGTCGATCAGCTCCTCTCGCCCGATCAGTTTCAGCAGACGCGGCCAATGTTCGGGATTGGCCCGGCTGGTCAACAGATAGACGTAATCGTTGGGCCCACCGGGTTTGCACGGAAAGATCCCCGACGGAGCATTGCCGCCGGCCGGCCGCCGCGGCGCGGCTTGGCCGGTCTGTGCCTGTCTGATGAACATGCCGCGGCTGTAATGCATGACCGAATCCTGCATCGCCGCCTCGAGCCGGCGGCCTTTGCCCGTTGAGGCGCGCTGGTAGAGCGCGCTGACGATGCTGAACGCCAGCAGCATGCCGGTCCCGGTGTCGCCGATCGTCGGTCCGGGCTTGATCGGCTTGCCGCCGGGTTCCCCGGTGATGCTCATCGCACCGCCGCAAGCCTGGGCGATCGGATCGAAGCACAGGCCTTTTTCATAGGGGCTGCCGGCGCCGAAGCCCTTGACTTGGGCATAGATGATGCGCGGGTTGAGGGCGCTGATCACGTCATAGCCGAGACCGAGCCGCTCGACGACACCCGGCCCGAAATTCTCGGTAAACACATCGGCATGCTTGGCCATGTCCTTGACCAGGGCCAAACCGCGCTCGGATTTGAGGTTGACGGTGATCGACCGTTTGTTGGCGTTGTAGATCATAAAGTAATAGGGATCGGCCACGCCCCGGCGCCCCGCTTCGCCACCGTCGGGATTCTCCACCTTGACGACATCGGCGCCCATCCAGGCCAGCGCCTCGGTGCAGGTTGTTCCGGCCTCGAACTGGGTCAGATCGAGAACCTTGATGCCGGCGAGACAATTCGGCGGTACGGTCGTTCCATCCATTTGTTTACTCCTTCCGAAACGCGGCGCAGAGCGCGCCCATCTTGCGAAGCGGCGGCCAACGCCTCAGTTGAGCCCCTCCTGCTGCATGACCCGCTGCACCGCGGGACGCGTCATCATCCGATCGAAGTGCGCGGAAACATTGGCCGGCAATTTCATGTTCAGCCGCTTTGCTGCCCAGAATTCGACATAAAACAGCGCCGAATCGGCCGGAGAGAATTCACTGCCGGCGATATAGTTCTTGCCGGCCAGCGCTTTGTCGAGCACGGCGAAGCCCTTTTCGACGACCTCGCGCCCGGCGGCCTTAACCGCCTCGTGGTCGGATGGGGACGGCGCAAAGCGCTCGGTGCGGAACAGTCGCGCAAAGCCCTGGCCGTGCATTGTGCCGACCGCGTATTCCATCGCTTCCATGGCACGGGTGTCGGCTTCGTCATCCTTCGGCAGCAAATTCTCGCGCCGTCCGAGCCAACGGGCGATGACCGGGAACTCGGTCAGGACCGAGCCGTCGTCACGTTCCAGGGCCGGAACCTTCCCTTTCGGGCTGACGCCGGTAAAGGGCGGCTTGAACTGGGCGCCTTCGCGCAGGTTGACGAGCTCCAGCTCGTAAGGCTTGCCGATTTCTTCAAGCAAGACATGAATACCGATCGAGCACACGCCGGGAGCGTAGTAGAGCTTCATCTCGGGTTCCTCGCTGAGTTGAAAGGTCGGGATGCCGCCGTCAGACTTAGCATGTCATTTCCCATAGGCGAACGCTGATGGCAATTCTGGGGTGGTTTGCGACCCTCATGGTCGCCGTCAGTTTCGGCGTCGCCGCCGCCGATGCCATCGAAGCGGTGCATCCGCGTGGCTCCGGAGTGCTGACCAAATGTCGGGATTGGCTTATTGCCAGCTCCTGCCGGACTTATCACCACATCAGTCTGCCATCGCGGATCACGGTCGGCGACACGATTACCGTCTCGTTCGGCAGCGATCCGAAGGAGTATGGGTTCTTTGTCGCTCGGATTGCGCTCGAGGGCGACCGCTGCACGATTTTTGGCGAGGCGACCGGAGATCGGCAGCGGATGGACAAGATCGACATCGCCCCGTGCTATCCGGCCGGGCCAGCGCGCTGAGGCGTCTCTGCGTCTCAGACGATGCCTTCGGCGCGCAACGCGTCGACCTCCGCGGCGCCGATGCCGAGCCAGCCCCCGAGCACCTCGGCGTTGTGCTGGCCCAGCAGCGGCGAGGGCTTGACCCGCGGCGGCGCGCCGTCGAAGCGCACCGGCCAAGCCGGCATCTTGTAGGTGCCGGTCGTCGGGTGCTCGACGGTCTGCATGATGCCGCGCTCGGCCAACGAAGGATCGTTCATCAACTCGAGCGTATCGAAAACCGCCCCGGCAGGCACGCCGGCCGCACCGATGATCCGCATCGCCTCTTCCTTGGTGTGCTGGCGAGTCCAGGCAGCGATGATTTCGTCGACCTCGGGGGCGCACGCGCTACGAGCCTGATTGGTGTCGTAGCGCGTGTCGCCGACCAGGTCCTCGCGGCCGATCGCCTTCAAGAGCCGCGTCCAATGCTCCGGGTTGGCGCGGCTGGTAAAGACATAGACATAGTCGTTCGGTCCGCCGGGCTTGCAGGGATAAAGGGCCGAAGGCACGAGGCCGCCGGGCTGGGACCGGTCGCTGCCGCCGCGGAGTTGGGCTTGGCCGCTCAGCTGGGTGCGCGAAAACGGCACGCGCATATAGTGGACCATCGCGTCCTGCATCGCGACCTGTAGCCGCCGGCCTTTGCCGGTGCGGTCGCGGTGGCGCAAGGCGGCAAGGATGCTGATGGCCATCAGCATGCCGGTGCCGGTGTCGCCAAATGACGGTCCCGGCTTGACCGGCGGGCGGTCGCCATAGCCGGTGACGCTGGTCGGACCGCCCGCCGCCTGCGCGATCATGTCGAAAGCGAGGTTCTTCTCGTAGGGGCTGCCGGCGCCAAAGCCTTTGACCTGGCAATAAATGATGCCGGGGTTCAGCTCCTTGACGACGTCGTAGCCGAGCCCGAGCCGCTCGATCGTGCCCGGTGCCATGTTCTCGATCGTGATGTCGGCCTTCTTCAGCAGCGCTTTGACGATTTCCAGCCCGCGCGGCGATTTGAGATCGAGAGTGACCGATTTCTTGTTGGCGTTGAACTGGTGGAAATACCAGGGATCATCGTCCGGGTGGCCCGGCCGCAGGCGCCTTCCGGGATCGCCGGTCTTCGGGTTCTCGATCTTGACCACCTCGGCGCCGAGCCAGGCGAGCGTCTCGGTGCAGGACGGCCCCGCCTCGAACTGCGTGAAATCGACAACGCGAACGCCCTCAAGGCAATCCA
>DATNKF010000145.1:0-2874 GCA_035603555.1 Allostellaceae bacterium | reverse complement strand
GCGGAGATTGCTCGGTGGAAGCCGCAACTCCCTTCGCTTTAGACCGCGCCCTAGCCACGAGCCACTTCAAGGCGATCGCTCCCCCTCCCTCGTAAGATATGGGCGCACAGGCAACGCGGTGGCAAGGCCGTTCACCTGTCCCTACCGCAATTTAATTTCAGACCTCCTGACATAGCCGATTTCCACGACTGAAATCACTGGGCTTTCCGCCGCCGAGGTGCGGACCAATACGGGTCCGGTTTTTCTGGTCTGCAAGACGCAACCCGCTGAAACGCCGAAGGTTTTGCGGCGGAGCTTGCGGACTCAAACCTGTCCGCTCTAGCTCGGCGCATGAGCGCCCAGCAAGCCTTGGCGCTGCCCTCGCCGGCGGCGTCGAATACCGTTGTCATCAATGCGCGCTGCAGCTTGCGGATCGAAGCGGGTCAGCGCGCGATCGTCGTGGCCGGACTGCCGGTGCATCACTATCGCGCCGAGGATGCGGTCGCCGAGGCCTATGCGATGGTGTTCTTGGTGGAGTCGGGCTTCGCCCAGCAAACGGACGTGGCGCGGGCGTTTGCCCGATCGGTGCGCACCGTGCGGCGGTACCAAGGGCGCTATGCGCAGGGCGGGATGGCGGTGCTCTGTCGCGAGGAGGGTTGGCGTCGCGGTCGACGACGTATCTCCGGGAAACGTCTGCGCAGCATCGAGATGCTGAAGAGCCAGGGGATGAGCAACCGGGCGATCGCGCACCGGCTGGGCGTCAGCGAGAAGGCCGTCCGCAAGCTGGCCGGACCTTCAAAGCCCGTCGAGAGCGCGCAGTTTGCGTTCGCCGAGATCACGACCACGGTGGCGGAGAAGCCGCCAACGACTGACGTGCCGTCTCCAAAGTCGACCGGCGATGATGCCGATCGCGCTACGTCATCGGCGGAGGACCGCGCCGGCGACCGCGATCCGATCACCGCGTCTGCGGACGACGGTGAGCCGGTGTCGATGAGCCTCGACCGCGACGCGAGCGATCGGACCTTCGATCGGCAACTCGCCTATCTGGGGCTGCTCGATGATGCCGCACCGCTGTTTCGCGACGGGTCCTCGGTTCCCGGTGTCGGCGTCCTGCTCGCACTCCCATGTTTGGTTGAGAGCGGGCTGTTTCGGATCGGCCGCAAGCTCTACGGTGAAATCGGTCCGGCCTTCTATGGCCTGCGCACGACATTGCTGACGCTCCTGCTCATGGCGCTGCTCCGCATCAAGCGGCCCGAGCATCTCAAGGAACGCGACCCGGCCGCGTTCGGTAGACTCCTCGGGCTCGACCGAGCGCCGGAAGTGAAGACGTTGCGGCGCCGGCTCACCCGCCTCGCGGCACACCATTGCGCCGAGCAGCTGGGCGCGGAGCTTGCGCATCTGCGTGTAGATCAGCGCGGGCATCTCATGGGGTTCTTGTACGTTGACGGCCATGTGCGCGCCTATCACGGCCAACGCGACATCTCATCAAAGGCCTACGTAGCGCGCCGCCATCTGGCCATGCCTGCCAGCACCGACTACTGGATCAACGACCGCTCCGGCGACCCGTTGCTGGTGATTACCGGTGAGGTCAATGCTGCGTTGACGAAGGCCTTGCCCCGGCTGCTTCGCGAAGTGCGGGACTTGGTCGGCGAGCAACGGGTCACCATTGTTTTCGACCGCGGCGGCTGGAGCCCGAAGTTGTTCGGCACGATGATCAAGGATGGCTTCGACTTGCTGACCTATCGCAAGGGCCGGTGCCGTCGCATCAATGAGCGGCGGTTCATCCGGCGTCGCGCCGAGCTCGACGGGCGCGCCGTGGACTATCTTCTGCACGACCAGCCCGTGGGCTTCCTCAAAGGCAAGCTGCGCTTACGGCAAGTCACGCGCTTGTGCGACGACAGCCATCAGACGCAGGTGATCACGAGTCGATGGGACCTGCGCGACATCGAGGTCGCCTACCGCATGTTCGAGCGCTGGCGACAGGAGAACTTCTTCAAGTACATGCGAGAAGAGTTCCTGCTCGATGCCCTCGTCGATTACCAGATCGAGCCGGAGGATCCGACCCGCACCATCCCCAATCCCAAGCGCCGCGCCTTGGATAAGGAGATCCGTGCAGCCCGCGCCGATCTCGCCAGGCTCGAACGCGAGTACGGTGCCGCCGCCGCAGCCAACGCCGAACCGCGTCGGCCGACCATGCGGGGCTTCAAGATCGCCCATGGCAGGCTCGGCAAACAGCTGCGCACAGCCCGTGCTCGCGTGGCGCAGCTGTTCGAGCAACGCCGCGACGTTCCCAAGCGCGTCGAAGTCCGAGACCTCAACGAGCGGACCATCGTCAAGCTTGCCACGGAACGCAAGCATCTGACCGACATCATCAAGATGGTTGCTTATCAGGCCGAGAGCGATCTGCTTGCGCTGCTGCGAGCTCACTATGCCCGTGCCAACCAAGAGGGGCGAACCCTGCTACATGAGCTGTTCGCCACCGCAGGCGACATCCGCGTCTGCGATAACGAGCTGCATATCACCTTGGCTCCGCTCAGCTCGCCGCATCGAACGCACGCCGCCCAAGCCCTCTGTGAGATGCTCGACCAGACCGCCACGACTTTCCCCGGCTCGCGCCTGCGCATTCGCTTCGCAGTGCGGCCGCCACCACGCGTCGGGCTTGCCTTCCCCGGCCCGGTCGAGCGCACTACCGCAGCGAGCGTTGCCCCGGTTCCCTGATCGGCGCCGAAACCGGACATTTTGCGCCACACTATGTCAGGAGGTCTGAATTTAGGCTAGATCTGCATTACCAGATCCGTCGTTGTAGAGAGCCAGAGGACATAGGCCCAGGTCGCCGCTACAACACCGGATGAGCGAAGGCCGTCTGCGTCTCCCGTACAATGACCGGCCGATGTG
>DATNKF010000144.1:0-5240 GCA_035603555.1 Allostellaceae bacterium | reverse complement strand
AGCCCGACCCAGCGTCGGGGGTCGCAAAGGTCCCAGAAGACAGGCTCGAGCCGGCTGATGTCATGCAAAGATCCAGCCGAAGATCTTCAACCTTTATTCCATCGCGGTCTAAGGGTTAAAATTGTGTCAAGCCGGGTTCGGCGTCACCCGGAAGCCTGGACCATGGGATCAACTGTCTGATGCCTCATGGCCCGGGATGTATATTAACCATAAAAATGACGACTTTGCAAGGATTAGCTGGTTGCCCCGTATTGTGACAGTCATGTGCCGGGATGCACTCTCGCCGCCGACGACCCGATTCGATCGCGGCGGTCACTAATCGGAGTCACCAGTCTTTAGGCGGCAACCCAGCCGAGGTAATCCGATGCCAGCGCGGCAACCGCAGCATCGTAGAGGCGGCGGCCTGCTTCCGGCGTTGCCAAGGCGGGGTTGGATCCGATTCGGCCGTCGGGGAATTTCCGGCGATAGTCAGCAGCATCGCTAAAGTCGCCCCAGGGCGCTACGGGCGGATCGAGCGGTGCGGATTTGATCGCATCGGGGAAGGCGAATTGCGTGACCGCGACCTCGCTCGGCGTGGCGTGGCTGCCTTCGGATCCGCCATACAGCTCTTTCGCCAATTGTTGCACCGCCTGGTTCTGCCACCAGTTTCTGAGCCGGCATTTCACCGGCGGGACGTTTGCCGGGGAAGCCAAGCTCCGCGTCGCGTAGATCTCCGAGAAGGCGACGGTCACCGTGGCAATGTTTCCGCCGTGTCCATTGATAAAGTAGAAGCGTTCGAAGCCGTGTCGCGTCAACGACTCGACAATGTCGCGGAGCACCGCGATCAGTGTACTCGGCCGCAGGGTCACCGAGCCGGCGAAGCCGAGATGATGCTGGGCCATCCCGACCGCGATGGTCGGAGAGACGAGCGCTCCCGCGGACTCACCGACACCGCGAGCGATGACCTCGGCGCAGATCGCGTCGGTGCCGATAAGGCCGGTCGGACCGTGCTGCTCGGTCGAGCCAATGGGCAGGATGATGCCGCGGCTCGATTCGAGGTAGGCCTCGACCTCCACCCAGGTCTGCAATTGCAGCTGCATTCGCCGCCCCTGTCCACCGATGCTGGCACGCACTGGTAAACACTAGCAGGTTTTGTCCGGCTCCGGGGTGGCGGATTGGGCATTTTGAAGCCGGCGTCGGTAAGATGTTAGAAGGTCTCCCGCGAACCCATGAAGCCGGCCGTCCTCTTTGCTTGCCTGACCCTGCTCTCCGCCGGCGGATGCTCGATACTGCCGGCCACAGGACCGTCGGAATCCGAGGTTGTCGCCCAGCGACAGGCGGGCGACGAGATTCGGTTCGACGTGGTCGAGGTCGACGACCGTGTCGTCTCGTCGTTGCTCGCTCAGCGGCAAGAGGGGATCTTTGCTCGCTTCGAAAAGGACAGCAGTCCGCCCGAGCTCAAGATCGCCATCGGCGACACGATCGCGGTGACGATTTGGGAAAGTGCCGCCGGCGGGCTCTTCAGCGAGGCGCCGGATCGATCTTTTTCACCCCCGCGCCGGGGAATTGAGCCGCTCACACCGGAGCCTCGGCGGCCGCAACCCGCGACTCCGGGTGGGTCGAACTTGCCATCCGAGTCGCCTTTTGGCACCGCCAATCCGCCGATAGAGGCGCCGCAACCGTCAACCGGACGGCGCCCGAGCGAGACCAGCACGCCGCGGCGGCCGCCGTCTTCGGGCGACGCGAGCATCGAGGCGAGCGAGCGGCGGCCCGCCGCGATCCCTGATCAGCCGGTCGCAGCCGACGGTGCGATCAGCATCCCTTATGCCGGGCGCGTCGCCGTGGGCGGGCGAACGCCGGTGGAGGCACAGCAAGCGATCGAAGCGCTGCTCGCGGGCAAAGCGCTCGATCCGCAGGCTCTCCTAATTGTCAAGAAAAGCGCGGTCAACGCGGTTACGGTCGCGGGAGAAGTCGTCGCCGGCGCCAAAGTGCCGCTCTCCCCGGGGGGCGACAGGCTGCTGCAGGTGATCGCTGCCGCAGGCGGCGCCAAAGCGCCGGTCTACGAAACCTTTGTTCGGCTGTCGCGCGACGGCCACACGGCGACGATCCCGCTCGAACGGCTCGTCGGCGACCCGGACGAAAACATCTACGCTCGGCCGGGCGACGTCCTCACTCTGGTTCGCGTGCCGCAGACCTTCAGCGTGTTCGGGGCGACCGGCAGGAACGCCGTGATCGGGTTCGGGGCCGAGACAATAACGTTGAGCGAGGCGCTGGCGAAATCCCAGGGGTTGCGCGACGATCTGGCCAACCCCAAGGGTGTCTTCCTGTTCCGCTACGAGCCGATAGCGGTCGTCCATTCGCTCGGCGAGCCGATGGCGACGCGAGCCCGGGACGGGATCTCGCCCGTCGTTTATCGGTTCGATTTCGCCGAGGCCAACACCTATCATCTCGCCGATCGATTTCCGGTCAGGGACAAGGACATCATCTTCGTCGCCGACGCTGCAGCCGCGTATATCAACAAGCTCTTTACGGTGTTTAGCACCGTCACCGGGCCCTTCATCACCGGAATTGTGACCTGCCATTACGCTAAGTGCTGAAGCTCGGCAGGGCGCTAGCGCTCGAGCCCGCCGATGGTGTCGGCGTGAAACCGGATGACGTCCTCGGGACCAAGAAAATTGATGTCGCCCGGGGTGGCGAGGCCGATCCCCGCGGCAAAGGCGCCAAAGCGGATGGCGAGATCGAGATCGCCGTCGAGCAGGCCATGGATCATACCCGCGACAAACGAGTCTCCGGCGCCGATGCGGTCGACGACCTCGACCGGGTAGCGCGGTGCGTAACGGAACTCTCCTTCGGCAAGAAGAAGCGTGCCCGGCTCGGCCTCCGGCGGCCGCGTCAGGGCAACGAGGGGAACGCCATAGCGTTCGGCAATCGCCCTGGCGAGCTGTTCTCCAGCCTCGCTAAAGCCCAGCACGTTTTGCGCGTCGCGCTCGGCGAGAATCAGCAGGCGGAGATGCGGCGCGGCGAGTTCGAGGAGTTCGCGTGCCTCCGGCGGCGTGGTCAGGGTCGCACGATAGTTCAGATCGTAGGACACTGGCTTCCCGGCGGCGGCGGCGAGTGTCGCCAGCTGCAGGATCAGCGCCCGACAACTCGGACCGAGCACCGGCGTGATGCCGGAGAGGTGCAGCCACGCGGTTGCCTGGACCAGCGCCTCCCACGGCGCGTCTTCGAAGCCGAGTTCCGAGGCCGCCGAATGCTTGCGGTCATAAATGACGCGGCTGGTCCGCGGCTCGGGGCCGGGCTCGTAGAACATCAGGCCGAGGCGCGCGTTGGCGATCCAGCGCACCCAGCTTGTGTCGACCCCGTGGCGCCGAGCCTCGCCGTCGACGATGCGACCGAGCGGCCCTTCCGGCAATCGCGATACCCAGGCGACGCGGCGCCCGAGCCGGGCCAGCAGACAGCCGACATTGAGCTCGCTGCCGCCGACTCCGATCTCGAGGAGCCGCGCTTGGTCGAGCCGCTGATTGGCTGGCGGTGAGAGCCGCAGCAATGTCTCGCCCAATGTCAGAAGATCGTATCGCCCCGCCGCCGAGAGGCTCATCCGCGCGGTCCGCCGGCACCGCATGCGACCCGCCCGGCCGCGATCGCCGCAGCGCGTACGAGCTCGGTCGCCTCAGGCGCGGCGATCGGCGCGACGCATCCGGCAGAGCGTTTCGTCATGGCGTCCTCTCCGTGATGTGCGGCTCACCCTGTCGCACGGACCGGCGGCGTGCAACCGCTTCCTGCGCCGGCGCCCAGAGCGCTCGACTTGGGAGTACGCCGCTAGGTTGAGTTCGCGACGGAAGGTGGGCGATTATACTGCGAATCTACAGCGAAATAGAACCCTCCGGTTGAATAGCAGCTCGGCTCAAAAAGTCACTTCCGCCGCCCGCGGCGGTCCGTCTCCGGCGCCGAGGTCAACCATTAGTCTGCAATAGGAACTTGGCAATTTCTGGATCGTGATGATCGAAAATCACAGCTTTGTGTCGGGTTTGCCGGATGCGGGCCCGCCATCGGATCGAGGGTGATGATCTCGTCGGCCAGAAAAGACGTAGCCGACGCCGCTCGCCTCGTGAAATCTCAGCTGTTTGTCTACAAAAACTCGACCCGAAGGGACGCAAAGACGCCGAACTAATAATCCAACTCTAGCAAGATCACTCTGATTTTGTCGTATATTTTATCCTCTTGTAAACTCTCTTCCAGTGTCCATTTATTAGACACATCTTCGGCTCTTTTTCCGAAAAACTGGTGTCTACTGCCAGTTATGAAAGACAAAACCATGGAACTGTTACTGATCATCGCCCTGCTCTTGGTTCTGTTCGGGGGCGGGTTTGGGTTCTACCGTGGAGGTTATTACCGTCAAGGCGGACCCGTCGGGATCGGCGGCATACTCGGCTTGATAGCCATCGTCCTCGTGGTCGGGTGGCTGGTGCACGGCCACATCGGCGGCGTCTCTTTCTGAGCCTCGCCGGTCATGGCGTAATCGGGCAGGAACGCATTGTGCAGACGGCAGCTCTACTCCGTACCCGCCCGATACGGTCGCCTGATGCACGGAGAGTTTTCAGCCACAGAAGGAGAACCTGGTCATGAACAAGGATCGGATCGCGGGAGCGGTGAAAGAGTTCAAAGGCTCGGTCAAGGCGACCATCGGCAGGGCGACTGGCGATGCCAAGCTGGAGGCTGACGGCGAGGCCGACAAGGTCGAAGGCAAGGTCCAGAACGCTGTCGGCGGTCTCAAGGACGCGCTGAAGAAGTAAGGACTGCAGCCGGCCAGGTTCGTCGATCTAGCAACGAACCTAGAGGCTTTCGACCTGGCGTCGACACGCATCCGAGTGAGCCCGCAACGGCCGAGGAAAGCAAACGGTGAAGAAATTAATGGTGTCTCGCCAGTGCCGCAATGATCGGCATCGCTCTTGAAGCGCCTTCGCCACAGGAGAAGAAGAGCGTTCGATCTCCTCTTCAATAAGGTTGCAGTAGTTTATCTTCACCGCCTGAAATGGCGGGCAACTCGGAAGACGTAGGTAGTTTCCGAACCTACCGCGGGGATCCCTCCGCGTGTTATCGGTGCCGTCCAAGGTAGTCGTTTAGATCATTTACCGTCACCTTGGGCTGAGAAAGGACACCCACATGACAACCAGTTACAAGATTATGACGAGCTTGGCCTTCTCGGCCGCATTCCTGACGACGGTCGCGACCATGCCCGCCGCTCGCGCGCAAATGGGCAC
>DATNKF010000143.1:0-3495 GCA_035603555.1 Allostellaceae bacterium | reverse complement strand
CTGATGCAATCGCGGCTGCGCGGGGCGGCGATGGATTCGGGTGTCACCTTGGTAGCGCCGGAGACGGTCTTCCTCAGCGCCGATACGCGGCTCGGCCGTGACGTCGTCGTCGAGCCGAACGTCATTTTCGGCCCTGGCGTTACGGTCGAGCAGGGAGCACGAATCCGCTCGTTCTCGCATCTCGAAGGTGCGGTGGTCGGGGCGAACGCGATCGTTGGCCCGTTCGCCCGGCTGCGCCCGGGGGCGATGCTCGAGGACGAAGTGCATATCGGAAACTTCGTCGAGGTCAAGGCGGCACGACTGGGCGCCGGCGTGAAGGCCAATCACCTCAGCTATATCGGCGACGCCGAGATCGGCGCGCGCAGCAACATCGGCGCCGGCACGATCACCTGCAATTATGACGGCTTTAACAAACACCGGACGATAATCGGCGAAGGCGTCTTTATCGGCTCGAACACGGCGCTGGTCGCACCGGTTTCGGTCGGGGCCGGCGCGATCGTCGGGGCCGGCAGCGTCATCACCGACGATGTCCCGGCCGATGCGCTGTCGATCGCCCGCGGCCAGCAAGTCGACAAGCCGGGACGCGCCACCGAGATCCGGCAGCGGCTGCGAGGAAAGAACCGCTGATGTGCGGCATCATCGGCATCATCGCCAAGGACGCGGTGGCTGCTGGGCTTCTCGAAGGACTTCGGCGTCTCGAATACCGCGGCTATGATTCGGCCGGGATTGCGACCCTCGTCAACGGTCGCATCGAGTGCCGGCGCGCCGAGGGCAAGCTCGTCAACCTCGCTAAACGTCTCGACCGCGAGCCGGTCCAGGGGGTAATCGGCATCGGCCACACCCGCTGGGCAACCCATGGTCTGCCGACCGAGACCAACGCCCATCCGATTGCGACCGACCGGGTCGCCGTCGTCCACAACGGCATCATCGAAAATTTCCAGGCGTTACGGCGCGAACTGACGGCACTCGGCTACACCTTCCGGACCGAGACCGACACCGAGGCGGTGGCGATGCTGGCGACGCATTTTCTGGCGCAGGGTTACTCGCCGCAGAACGCGGTAGCCAAGACTTTGGCGCGGCTCGACGGTGCCTTCGCGCTGGCCTTTCTGTTCGCCGGCGAGCACGATCTTCTGATCGGCGCGCGCCGCGGCAGCCCGCTCGCTATCGGCTATGGCGATGGCGAGATGTTCCTCGGCTCGGACGCCTTGGCGCTGGCGCCACTGACCCGGCGCATCACCTATCTCGAAGAAGGCGACTGGGCGGTTGTGACCTCGCGCGAAGTGCGGATTTTCGATGCCGCCAACACGGAGGTCTGCCGCCCGATCCGCGAGGCCGCTGCCTCGGGGGCCCTGATCGGCAAGGGCAACTACCGTCATTTCATGCTGAAGGAGATTTTCGAGCAGCCGGCGGTCATCGGCGACACCTTGAACGCCCTGATCAACCCTGCGACCCGCACCGTCCATCTGCCCGAGCTGCCCTTTGCGCTGAGCGGGCTCGAGCGGGTGACGATGATCGCCTGCGGCACCGCCTACCATGCCTGCATGGTCGCCAAATACTGGTTCGAGCGGATCGCCCGCATCGCGGTCGAGGTCGACATCGCCTCGGAATTTCGTTACCGGGCGCCGGCGATGCCGTCGGGCGGTGCGGCGATCTTTGTGTCGCAATCGGGTGAGACCGCCGACACGCTCGCAGCATTGCGCTATGCCAAGGCGCAGGGGCAGAAGATCATCGCCGTCGTCAACCAGCCGGAAAGCTCGATCGCCCGCGAGGCCGACATCATCCTGCCGACCCTGGCCGGTCCCGAGATCGGCGTCGCCTCGACCAAGGCATTTACCACCCAGCTCGCCGTGCTCGCCTGCTTTACCGTGGCGCTGGCTCGGGCGCGGGGGACAATTACCCAAGCCCGCGAGGCGGAGCTCGTGGGTTTTCTGACCGAGATCCCGTCGCGCGCCAGCGAGGTGCTGAACCACGATGAGCGCATCCGCGAAATCGCGGTCGTGGTCGCCGAAGCCCGCGACGTCCTCTATCTCGGCCGCGGCAGCGCTTTTCCGCTGGCGCTCGAGGGTGCGTTGAAGCTGAAGGAGATCTCCTACATCCACGCCGAGGGCTATGCCGCGGGCGAGATGAAGCACGGGCCGATCGCGCTGATCGACGAGGCCGTCCCGGTCATCGTGCTGGCGCCGCACGACGATCTCTTCGAAAAGACCCTCGGCAATGTCGAGGAGGTCATGGCGCGCGGCGGGCGGGTCGTGATGATCTCGGACACTTCGGGCGTCGACCGCCTCGCCGACCGCCTTGCATCAGGCATCGCGGTGCCGAGCTGCGACCCGTTCGTCGCTCCCCTCCTCTACGCCATCCCGATCCAGCTCCTCGCCTACCACGTGGCCGTCCTCAAAGGCACCGATGTCGACCAGCCCCGCAACCTCGCGAAAAGCGTCACGGTAGAATAACCGCGCCGGCGTTCGCCGCACTCGGCCTGTTTCTGCAGGAAATTATCAGGTCTCGTCCGCACTTTCTCCGCACTAACCCGCCGGGCTCCGCCAGATTCAAACCCACTATCGTGCGCCTTCGCTCGGCGGTCACCGGGGATCCCAATATGATCGAGAGAGCAATCTTGATATTACGAAAATATCATATCGTTCACAATTTGTCAATCGACAAATGAGCTACAAAGGGTTTGCTATGAACAGGGAGGAAACAAATGGCTGATGACTTTGACGCCTGTCTCGCCTTCACCCTGAAGGAAGAAGGCGGCTATTCCGATGATCCTGCTGATCCCGGCGGCGCCACCAACATGGGCATTACTCTTGCGACATACCGCCAGTGGTCCGACAACCCGAACCTCGGCGCCCTGCAGGTCGAGGATTTGTCGGAGCGAACGGCGAGAGCGATCTACCGGTCACTGTACTGGAACCCGTTGCGGGCCGATGCACTTCCGGCCGGGGTCGATCTCAGCGTTTTCGACATGGGCGTCAACGCCGGGATATGGGGATCGGCGAGGCTCCTGCAGCGAGCGCTCGGCTTTACCGGGGAGGAGGTCGACGGCTGCGTCGGTCCGGAGACCCTGGGAGCGGCGGCGAAATGCGATCCGCGGACGCTCGTCAACGACTTGGCCGAGCGGCAGGCGGCGTATTACAGGTCGCTATCCGATTTCCCGACCTTTGGCCGGGGCTGGCTCAACCGCACCGAAGCGCGTCGGAGTGCGGCACTCGCAATGATTGAGGACGCAACGCCCAAATCTGTCTAGCCCTCGGGTTCCCGCGCTATCGGAGAGTTCCAAGAGTTCCAAGAAAGCGGTCGAGAGCGGCGAGCACCACCGGTTCGACCAGGGTCGGCGCATGCCCGATGCCGGGCACTGTCACCAACTCGCCGCGCGGCAGTACCTCGACCATGCGCCGCGCCTGCGCCTCGGAGAGGACGTCGCTCTCCTTCCCCCACACCACCATTGTCGGGCAGGAGAGCATCTGCAATGCCGGCCACAAGGGGGGCCGCGCC
>DATNKF010000142.1:0-2274 GCA_035603555.1 Allostellaceae bacterium | reverse complement strand
GAGCCGGCGCAAAGCGTCCTGTGTGTCGGACATGTCCGACAGTTCTGGGGGTGCAAGTCCCCTGTGCAACCTGATGGAGGTGAAGTGTCAAACGACATCCGGAACTGACCCCTTGGCGACACTAAGAATTGACCCCTAGGGCTGATTTCGCGGTTGTGCCCCGCGCCGGCGGAGCGGGTCGTCCACGGAGTCCGCAGGGGGGTTCCTGTGGGCCCCCGGGGCGAGCCGCGGCCGGGTTCGCACTGGCGGTCATGCCAGCGTCTGCGCGAGCAAGGCGGGGGTTTTGATCAGCCCTGAGCGGCGCTTCTCGCGCAGGCGGTAACTGTCGCCGCGGATCGTGATGACCTGGCTGTGATGCAAAAGCCGGTCGAGGATCGCGGTGGCGACGACCGGATCGCCGAACACGCTGCCCCACTCGCCGACCGAGCGGTTGCTGGTGATCAGCACCGAGCCGCGCTCATAGCGGCGCGAGATCAGCTGGAAGAACAGATGCGCAGCATTGGTCTCGAATGGCAGATAACCGAGCTCGTCGATGATCAACAGCTTGGGTTTGGCGAAGAAGCCGAGCCACTCCTCGAGCCGCGCCTCGGCATGAGCCTTGGCGAGCGCCGCCACCAGCGCCGGTGCGGTCACGAATAGCACCGAGCAGCCTTCGCGGATCGCGGCGCGGCCGAGCGCGATCGCCAGATGCGTCTTGCCGACCCCGGGCGGCCCCAACAACAGCAACGCTTCGCCATGCGCCACCCAGCGGCAAGTGGCAAGTTCGCGGATCTGCCGCGGATCGAGCGAGGGTTGGGCGGCAAACGCGAAGCCGTCGAGATCGCGCACCGCCGGGAAGTGGGCAATCTTGCTCGCCATCGTGATGCGCCGCTCATCCTTGCGGGCGATCTCCCGCTCGACCAGAAAGGCCAGCGCCTCGCGCAAGCTCAGCTCGCGCCTGGCGGCCTCGTCCAACAGACTATCGAGCTGGTCGCGGATCGCAGTGAGCTTGAGCCGGGACAAAGCGGTCAACAGTCCCTCGTGATCGACGGTCACGACCAGCCCCCGCCGATCACGCGCTCATACTCGGCCAGTGGTCGCAGCAGCGCCGGTTCGCGCAGTGTCACCGCATCTGGTTCAGCCGCGCATACCGGCCGGGCGACGCCGGCGACGCCATGAAAATGCGCCGGGTCAAGGATGCGCTGGCGCCGGCCGGTGGTCTCGGCATGCACCGCCACCTCGGTGCCGCCGTGATGAACGCGGACCCGGCCGTCGGCCACGACTACCTGCACGCTCTCGCCGATCAGCCGCCACGGTACGCTGTAGCTATTGCCGTCAACCTCGATCGCACAATCCGCCTGCACCCGGCGGACCAGCTCGCGCATCTGCCAAAACGGCGGCCGGCCGGCGAGCGGTTTGAGCGCGCAAGCCTCTTCCCGTTCGAAACGCGCCAGCGGCGCCTCGCCGGTCATGCCATGCACCCGGACGTCGGCAATCTCGCGCATCCACCACTCCAGATGCGCCTCGAACGCCGCCCAGCTGTCAAAGACATGGCCCGCAATAGCATTGCGCTTGACGTAACCGACGCCGCGCTCGTCTTTGCCCTTGGTGCGCGCCCGATACGGTGCGCAAGCGTGCGGCCGGAAGCCCCAATAGCGCGCAAAGGCGTGCAGGCGCTCGTTGAAGCGCACCTCGCGGGTGGCCGCGTCATGGTGGTCGACCAGCGCCCGGGCATTGTCGAACAGCACCTCCTGGGGCACCCCGCCGAAGCGCCGGAACGCGCCTTCCATGCCGTCGAACCAGGCCGATTGCCGCTCGTGCCGAAAGGCTCGCACAAACGGCCGCCGCGAATAGCCCAACGTCGCCACGAACAGATGCACCCGCACCGGGATGCCGCCGATCGGCATGGTGGTTGCCCCGAAATCGATCTGCAGCTGCTTGCCCGGCGTCGTCTCGAACCGCAGGCAGGCCCGCGCCTCGGCCCGCAGCGCCCGACGCAACGGCGCCACAGCGCGCTCCACCGTGCGCAGCGACACCGCGATCCCTTGCTCGCGCAACAGGTCCTGGCGCACCACGTCGCAATTGCCGCGATGCCGACGAAAGCGCTCCGCCAGCCACTCCTCGAGCCCGTCAAGCCGCCGCTTGCGGTGCGCCCGACGAATCGCTACCCAGCCGCCCGCTGCAAGATACCGCTTCACCGTATTGCGGCTGCACCCCAGCTCGCCGGCTATCCGCTTGGTCCCCCAGCCCAATCGGTGCAAATGCACCAGCGCCGCCACCTCGTCCGGTGCCAGC
>DATNKF010000141.1:0-4719 GCA_035603555.1 Allostellaceae bacterium | reverse complement strand
TTGCCCAGCCACAGCATGGCTCCCGGGCAGGCGTTCAGCATGAACGAAAAATCTTCCGCACCCATCGACGGGGCCACATCGCGAACGACCTTGTCCGGGCCGCAGATTTCCGCGGCGACCTCCGCTGCGAATTCGGTCTCGGCTTGATGGTTGATTGTCGGCGGGTAGTTGCGCCGATACTCCGCCTCGGCGCTGGCGCCGTGCAGCGCTGCGACGCCGCGGGCGATCTCGCCGAGACGAGCCTCGATCAGGTCGCGCACTTCCGGACGGAAGCTGCGCGCCGTGCCGCCGATGTGCAGGTCGTCTGGGATCACATTATAGGCCGCCCCACCCTTTATGAAGCCGACGCTGACGACTACCGCGTCGAGCGGGTCGACGTTGCGGCTACTGATCGTCTGCAGGGCCAGCACGATCTGGGCCCCGATCACGAAGGGATCGATGCCGAGGTGAGGATGAGCGGCATGCGTGCCACGACCCCTGATGCGAATATCCCAGCGATCGGAGGCCGCGAGCAATGGCCCCGGCCGCACTGCAATCCGACCAACCTCAATCCCAGGTCGGTTGTGGAGCGCGAAGACCGCGTCGCAGGGAAATTTGTCGAACAGTCCTTCTTCGACCATGACCCGGCCGCCGCCCCCGCCCTCTTCGGCCGGCTGGAAGATCAGATGCACGGTGCCCTCGAAATTCCGGGTTGCCGTGAGATATCTGGCGGCGCCGAGCAGCATCGCCGTGTGCCCGTCGTGGCCGCAGGCGTGCATCCGGCCGTCATGGGTCGAGCGGTGGGAGAAATCGTTCAGCTCCTGGATCGGCAGCGCGTCCATATCGGCGCGCAGCCCGATCGCACCGGGCGTATTGCCGTTGCGAATGGTGCCGATCACCCCGGTGCCGGCGAGCCCGCGATATACCTCGCATCCGAACTTGGCGAGCCTGCCCGCCACGAGGTCAGCGGTGCGCTGCTCGGCAAAAGCGAGCTCCGGATGGGCATGAATATCGCGTCGGATCGCGGTCAACTCATCGTGATAGTCGAGCACCTCGGCAAGGATCGGCATGTGCGGCTCTCCGCTCGGCGGCCTGCTCGGCCAAGCGGCACGATAATCGTTCGCCGATGAGCGCGATAGCCTTGACGGGGCGAGAACTCCGGTAGCGCGAGATGCCCGATCCGGGTATCTGGTTCGGATAGTGATCGAGGGGGTGACCGCGATGAGGATGAAGTCGGCAATTCAGGCAGCCGCTGCGGCGTTACTGGCGGCAGCGTGCTCTACGGAGCCGCTCGCGATCAATTCTTTGGCCTTCGAAAAACGCGCCCCTCTTCCCGGTCAGATGGGATATCTTGAAACCATCAAATATATCGACGACGGGATAAAATATATCGATCCGTCGGGTGAGTTTTTCGTATCGTATAATGGCGATATGTGTTTCCGGGGCCCAGTCAATGGCCAAATGGCAACCTTCGAGTTCTACACAAGTTATTGGTGCATGAATCCCCAAGCTGTAAACAACGTCGACCTCCTTCAGGACAACATTACAACCGTAAACGCGGTTCGTTTGTGGTGCGCGCACGCCGCACCGCAGTGCGCCCGCAGGTTGGGAGACCCCAGCTTTCTGGATACAAGCCCCGGCATCGCCAACAGCATTTCAGTGCAAATCACCCCCTACCAACCGGAACGAGCCGCCCTCGAACATCTGGTTTACCTGATGGGCGGGAACGTGCGTCAGGCCGGGGCGCTGCGCTGATCGCACGTCGGGGCGACGCGATGGGGCGCCGCCCGCCGCTTCCGCAGGAACAGCGTGCTTGACACGCGGTTGCGAGGGTCTAGCGTCGCCCGGCTCACCCCCCGAAACGGAGGAACCCGTATGATCATCGAGATGCGCACCTACACGTTGCAGCCCGGCACGGTCGCCACCTTCGAAGAGCGCTTCGGACAGGCGCTCCCGGCGCGGGCAAAGGTCTCGCCGCTCGCCGCTTTCTGGCACACCGAAGTGGGCCCCCTCAACCGGGTGATCCACGTCTGGCCGTATGACGACCTCGCCGCCCGCACCCGCCTGCGGGAGGAGGCGACAAAGCTCCAGGGCTGGCCGCCCAATGTCCGCGAGTTCGAAGTCGAGCTGCAGAGCGAGATCTATCTGCCCGCACCCTTCTCGCCGGCGCTTGAGCCGCGCCAGCTCGGCAATCTCTACGAGATCCGCATCTACACCTTCAAGCCCGGCGGTATCGCCGGGGTGATCGACCGCTGGACCACGCACATCGCCGAGCGCATCAAGCTTTCGCCGCTGGTCGGCGCCTGGTACTCCGAGCTCGGCGGGCTCAACAAATGGTGTCATATCTGGGCTTATAAGGACGCGGCCGACCGTTTCCGCATCCGCGAAGAGGCCCGAGCCAAGGGTATCTGGCCGCCGCCTTCCGGGGGCGGGCCAAGCATGATGATCAAGCAGGAGAACATGCTGGTCGTCCCGGCTTCCTTCTCACCCTTGCGCTGAACGACGCGCGGCGGCGCCCCCGAGAAGCGGCGCCGCCTTTCGTTCGTGCCCAATCATGGAGACTGGGCATGCCCTTTCTCGATCGCAGCGGCGTCAGAATCTATTTCGAGGATCACGGGCACGGCCCCGCCATCCTGCTCAGCCACGGCTACGGCGCCATCTGCCGGATGTGGGACGCGCAGATCGCCCGCTTCGCCCCGCATTACCGGATCATCGTCTGGGATATGCGCGGCCACGGCGAAACCGACGATCCCGAAGATCCCGCCGCCTATTCCGAGGCGCTGACCGTCGAGGACATGGCGGCACTTTTGCGGCATTGCGCGATCGAGCGCGCTATCATCGGCGGCCTTTCGCTCGGCGGTTACATGTCGCTGGCCTTCCACCTCGCACACCCCGAGATGGTTGGCGCGCTGATGTTGTTCGATACCGGGCCGGGTTTTCGCAACGCCCATGCCCGGCGGGCGTGGAACGAGCGCGCGCAGCAGCGGGCCCGGGACCTCGATACCCGCGGGTTCGCCGCCCTCGGAGCGAGCGAGGAGATCCGCACCGCCAAGCATCGCTCGGCGCGGGGGCTCGCCGGTGCGGCGCGCGGCATGCTGGCCCAGGCGGACGATCGCATCATCAGCTCACTCGACCAGATCGCCGTGCCGACGTTGGTGCTGGTCGGCGCCGACGACACGCATTTTCTCGCCGCCGCCGACTACATGGCACGCAAGATCCCGGGTGCGGCGCGGGTGACGATCCCCGCTGCCGGCCACGCCTCCAACCTGCACCAGCCGGCGCTCTTCAACCGCGCCGTCGAGGACTTCCTCGCAGGCGCGCCGACCACGAGGTGATATTCGACAATCATCAGTTGTGGTCATTATCGCGTTCGGCTGAATATACAGCGAATCAGCAGCGAGACTCGTCTCCTGGTTGAAAACTTGCGGCCCGGGAGAATAGCAGCTCTGAGAGGGCACACCGGCCATCGGCACCTTCCGCTTCCGCTTCCGCGACCCCTCTCCCGGACGACTCGACCAGCGACGAGCATGTCATGCCAATTTGTCGATTCTGGGGATGTCTAAAAACAGCAATTCCCTCGTTGGTCTCGCGCCGCACGCTGGTGACGGCGCGCGAGAGTCTCCGCGTCGATCAGGCCCGCCGCTTGGCTCGCTGGTTATCTGAACGTCCGCGCTCAGGATTCGCCAGTGTGTCCTCGAATTCCATCAGCCTGTGGAGCAACGGGACCACTCCTGGCTCTTCAATGAGACCCACCGCCTCCTTGGTGGATACCCAGGACAGTTTTCGTTCGCCCTTTTCAGGCCATTTCTTGAGCCGTTCCGTGGTTCGAAGGAGATAAACTTCGACTGTCGCCGCCCGAGCCTCTCCCGACACCAATTTCTTGGAATAGGTGTAAATTCCGAGCGGGATCGAGCTTGTGATGGCCCCTCTGACTCCAGCTTCCTCGTAAGCTTCCTTTTCGGCAGCCTTTGAGGGCGTCGAGCGACCATTGATATTCCCTTTGGGAATAATCCAGCGGCCGGTGTCACGCGAGGTCATCAACAGCACCTGAACTTTGCCGTCCAGGACGCGGTAGGCGATGACGCCGGCTTGTTTAAGTATTGGGCTCGTGGCTGCCATTGTCCTCGAAAACTCCACCCGTGATTTATAGCAAAAGAAACGGCCCCTTTCCACAAAAAACTAAATGTCAGTCGCAATGTTAGCCCGATTTTAGTCTTAACATTTGTCGATCGCATGGACTGTTCACCAACGCCGGATCCCGAGCGGGGTGCGGCTCCGGGCGGGATCGCTACGGGGCTCCACGATAATCGGCGACGCGGCTGCTTTCGACCAGGTCGAGCGGATTGTGATTCGAGCGGGTTATCCGCTGCGTGCAGGCGCTCGTAGAGTAGGCGCTCGAAGGCCGCCGCAGCACTTCCAGCCTACGCATCTTGCAAGGCGCCGACATAGGCCGGGCGGTCTTCCAGTCGTACGGCGCGGCGACCTTGCCGATGGGTTGCAGGCTCTGCGCGGCGGGCTCGAACAAGCCGGCGATGCGAGGTTCCTGCCGCGCTTCCTGCTGCTGCTTGGGGAGCTGGCGGTGTGTCTCGGCAAGGCCGGTGAGGTCGTGCGAGGGCTGGCAACCGTCGAGGAGACGCTCGCCCGCTGTGAAGCCCGCGACGAACGCTGGTACGCGGCCGAGCTGCTGCGCATCAAAGGCGAACTCGCGACATTGGAGGATGCGCCCGACGCCGCTGCCGC